>CBESNZ010000020.1:0-17608 GCA_965531045.1 uncultured Acidimicrobiales bacterium | reverse complement strand
ATGTTCGTTCGCAACTCCTACCCCACCAAGAGCCGCGGTCCCGTCGACGGCACCCAGGAGACCATCACCTACGGGCCGGGACTGGGTATCACCGACTTCAGCATCGACGGCGCCCACATGTACCTGGTCGCCACGCAGGCACCGTTGTCGGCGACCCGAACGGTGGCTCGATTCGCCTGGTTCTACGGCGACGACCCCCTCTCACAGAAGCTGGGGCCCTATTTCTCCGCCGAGGTCGAGAAGCAGTTCGCCGAGGACCTTCCGATCTGGAATCACAAGCGCCACGTTCGCCGACCCGCGCTCGCCGCCACCGACGGGCCGATCGGCGCATACCGAAAGTGGGCGGCGCTGTTTTATGCGGCGGAGCCGGCGTCAGCCGGCGCCACGTCCGAAACCGTCACGCCGCCGGAGCCGGCGCAGCCAACAGCTCCCTCCGAGATCGCCACGGAAGCGACCCAAGCCGTCGACGGCAACCCGGAAGCGGGGCGACCATGAGCGACGCCGGAGCGATCACCCCCGAAAGCGTTGCCCGTTTGCGAGCGCGGATCGGCGTGGCGCAACCGCACCCGCAACCGCCCTGGTATCTCGAGCCCGGCACCGACGCCTTCCGCCACGTCTCCGAAGCCTGCGGGGACGACAACCCACTGTGGTGCGACCCCGGCTACGGCGCAGGCACGGTCTGGCGCGGCCCCATCGCGTCCCCCAACCTCAACGGCGGCGACACCCTGATCGGTGAGAACGAGGTCACCGCACTCGATCCCCACACCAAGGCGTTGCTCAAGGGTGACCCACTCAAGGGCGCCCATGCCTACTACTCGGGCAGCTATCGCGAGTGGTGGGCGCCGCTTCGCCCCGGCACCCGGGTCACCCGCCGCAACGCCCTGGTCGGCGTGCAGGAGAAGCCAAGCGAGTTCGCCGAGCGCACCGTGCACGAGTGGAGCGGCGAGGTGTTCGCCGCGCCCGACCACATGCTCTCGGCGCAGTACCGATTGATGATCCGCACCGACCGCAAGAAGGTCGAGGCCAAAGCCGACCGCTCGTTGAAGGACGCGCAGGCCAAGGCCACCAAACCCACCGTCACCATCGATCCGTACACCGACGAGCAGCTGGCCGAGATCGACGCGGCATACGCCGCCGAGCCCGCGCATCGACGCGGTGCAGATCCCCGCTTCTTCGAAGACGTTGCGGAGGGGGATGACCTGCACCCGCTGGTGAAGGGCCCCATGCGGCTCACCGACATCGTCGTCTGGCACACCGGCATGGGCATGGGCCTCTATGGCGTCAAGGCGCTGCGACTGGCCCACCAACAACGCCAGCGGGTCCCCGGCTTCTTTCGTCCGGACGACCTCAACATCCCCGACGTGCAGCAGCGCGTGCACTGGGACCCCGAATGGGCCCGGCGAGCCGGGAACCCCGCCACGTACGACTATGGCCGCATGCGCGAGACCTGGCTCATCCATCTGTGTACCGACTGGATGGGCGACGACGCCTGGTTGGCCAAGCTGGATGTCGAGTTCCGCAAGTTCAACTTCGTCGGCGACACCCACTGGATGCGCGGCACGATCACTCGCAAATACCTGGCCGACGGCGACCAGCCGGCGATCGACCTCGACGTGTGGGGCGAGAATCAGCGGGGCGACATCACCTGCCCCGGTCATGCCACCATCCTGTTGCCGAGCCGAGAGCACGGTCCGGTCCGGTTGCCGGAACCCCCCGGCGGCGCAACAACATGCACAAACACCCTCGATGCGTTGGTCGAGCGTTTCGCCCGAGAGGAAACCCCATGAGCCCATCCGAACCCGGTCCACACCACATGCGCGTCGGCGACATCGCCAACGAGCAGCCCACCGACGGCCCTCGGCCGCTCAGCGGTATCCGCGTGCTGGCGATCGAACAGATGGCTGCGCTGCCGTTCGGAACGCAGCTGTTGGCCCGCCTCGGTGCCGAGGTCGTCAAGGTTGAACACCCCAAGAACGGCGACAGCGGCCGGGGTTCGTTGCCGTTCATCGAGGACCCCGACGGCCGACGGGTGGGCGCGACCTTCCTGCGCAACAACCTCAACAAGCGCAGCGTGGCGGTCGATCTCAAAACCGCCGAGGGAGTGCAGCTCGTGCTCGATATGGCACCGAAGTTCGATGTCTTCTGCGAGAACTTCAAGGCGGGCACGGCCGATCGCCTCGGCATCGGCTACGAGGCGGTTGCCGAACGCCATCCCGGCGTGGTCTACCTGTCGATCTCCGGCTTCGGCAACGATCCCGACTCGCCGTACATGCACCGGGCTGCCTACGCCGCCATCGTCGAGGCCATGTCGGGGATCTACGAGTGGAAGCGACGCCCCGATCAGCCGCCGCGGGCCAATCCCGTCGGGGCGTTGGGCGACATCAGCAGCGCATTGTTCGCGGTCATCGGCGTGCTCAGCGCACTCCGTCACCGCGACCTCACCGGCATGGGACAGCGCATCGACATCGCGATGCTCGACGCCACCATGGCGATGACCGACGTGGTCACCAACTTCTATTCACTCGGCCAACCCGACGAGGCATCCGCCGGTACGGGCATCGTCGAAACGTTCCAAGCCGGCGACGGCAACTTCGTGCTCCAGGTGGTGCGCACCCACCAGTTCGAGTTGCTGGCCACCACCACCGGCAACGAAGCGTGGCTCGACGACCCGACGTTGTCCGAGCCCGCGGGTTGGGCGATGCAGCTCAATTCACGCCTGCGGCCCGACATCGAACGGTGGGCGGCCGACAAATCCAACCGCGAGGCCGTGGCCATCCTGTCCGCCGCCGGACTGGCAGCGGGCGAATCAAACTCCAGCAAGGCCATCGTCGAGGACGAGCACGTCGCCGTCCGGCGCATGCTGGTCGCGATGGACCGACCGGCGGGCCAAGAGGGCGGCCCGGTACTCATCCCCGGCAACCCGGTCAAGATGTCGCGCACGCCCGAGGGCCCCGAAACGCGGGTCCCGTGGCTCGGCGAACATACCGACGAAGTCCTGAGCGCCGAACTCGATCTCGACCCCGATCTGCTCGCCGATCTGCGCTCGCGCGGCGTGATTGCGTAGCCGTAGCGCGTCGTGAACAACGATCCCACGCCCATCACCCGGAGGACGACCGGCGATCAGGTCACCGCCGAGATTCGGCGCCAAATATGGACCGGCGAGATTCGCTCGGGCGAGCATCTCAACCAGGAGGACATCGCCGCTGCGCTCGGCGTGAGCCGCATTCCGGTGCGCGAAGCCCTCATCACGCTCGCGAACGAGGGTGCGGTGCGCATGACCCCGCACAAGGGCGCGCACGTCGAACCGCTCACCGAGCAAATGGTGCACGACCACTACGACCTCTTCGGCCACATCGACGCGTTTGCGCTCGAACGCGCGATTCTCAGGTCTGATCCAATCGCCCGAGGCGCCCTCGCCAACAGCTTGGACAAAACCGCCAGGGCGAACGACGCTTCAACGGTGCAGAACGGCGTTCTGGCGGCCCGGGCAATGCTCTACGAATTGGGCGGCTCACCGCGGCTTCGGGCCGTTGCCAGAGGTCTGGCGGGTCTGATCCCGGGCAACTTCTTCGCCGAGATCGAAGGGTCGATCGCCGAGGTGCAGCACCATCTGCCGCGCGTCGCCGGTGCCATACGGGTGCCCGACGCCGACGAAGCCGTCGAGCACTACAAGGCGCTCATGACTAGGCACGGAGAGCTGGTTACGACAACACTGCGTGGCCGGGGCGTGTTGGTCGCGCTCGACGACAAGATGGAGGCCCTCGGTTGAGCGCAGCGAACGATTCGAGCAGTCCGAGTCTCGAAGAGGTACGGGAGCGGTACCGCATCGAACGCGAGAAGCGACTGCGCGACGACGGCCTGGACCAGTTCCAGGAGTTCAAGGGCGAACTCGCCGACTTCGACCACGATCCCTACGCCGATGCCGATTTCACTCGGGACCCCATCGCCGAGGACGTCGACGTGGTCATCGTCGGCGGTGGCTTCGGCGGGATGCACATGGCCATCAACCTGAAGTCCCGAGGCATCGACAGCATCCGCATCGTCGAAAAGGGCGGCGACTTCGGCGGCACGTGGTACTGGAATCGTTACCCCGGTTGCCAGTGCGACGTCGAGTCGTTCACCTACCTGCCGTTTCTCGAGGAAACCGGCTACATGCCGACCGAGCGGTATGCCCGTGCGCCCGAGATTTTCGAGCACTGCCAACGCATCGGCCGGCACTTCGGGCTCTATCAACACGCCCTGTTCCAAACCGAGATCGACACGCCGATATGGGACGATGACCGCAAGCGCTGGATGGTCACCACCAGTCGCGGCGATCGACTCTCCGCTCGGTACTTCGTCACCGCCGGCGGCATCCTCCACAAGGCGAAGCTCCCCGGCATCCCCGGCATCGCCGACTTCGACGGCATTGCGTTTCACACCAGCCGTTGGGACTACTCGGTAACCGGCGGCGGGCCGACGGAACCGATGGACAAGCTGGCCGACAAGCGGGTGGGCATCATCGGCACCGGAGCCACCGGCGTACAGGCCGTGCCCCAGCTGGCTGCTGCGGCCAAAGATGTCTACGTGTTCCAGCGAACACCTGCTGCAGTGGGCATACGCGGCAACCGCCCCACCGACGCCGCCTGGTTCAACAACCTCGAGCCGGGCTGGCAGGACCAGCGCATGCGCAACTTCACCCAAGCGGTCACCGGCGAGATGCCCGACGTCGACATGGTCGACGACGGGTGGACCTCCACGCTTTGGGTCGACACCCAGATGGCCGCCGATTCCGATGAACGCAACGCCGAACTCGAGCACATCGACTTCGAGGTGATGCAGGCACTGCGCGACCGTGTCGATCAGGTCATCGACGATCCCGAGCTGGCTGAACGACTCAAGGCTTGGTACGGCAAACACTGCAAACGGATCACGTTCCACGATGAATACCTCGCCGCGTTCAACGAACCGAACGTGCACCTGGTCGACACCGAAGGGCGCGGTGTCGAGAAGATCACCAAGACCGGCGCGGTGGTGAACGGCGTCGAGTATCCGCTCGATGTGTTGATCTTCGCCTCGGGCTTCGAGGTCACGACGGGGCTGGTACAGCGCCTCGGCTTCGACCCGATCGGTCGCGACGGGGTGGCGCTGAGCGAACGCTGGGCCGATGGCGCCCACACACTTCACGGCATCCTCACCGCCGAGTTTCCGAACATGATGGTGGTCAGCACGGTGCAGGCCGGATTCGGCACCAACTTCGTGCACTTCTTGTCCGAATCGACCAAACATGTCGCGTGGTTGATCGCCGAGTGCGAAGCGCGAGGCGTCGAGACCATCGAAGCCCGGCCAGAGGCGGAAGACGCGTGGCTCTACAGGCTGTGGGGAATCGCCGCCGGCATGGCGACTTACTCGGCGGCGTGCACACCGAGCTACTACAACAGCGAGGGCAAGCCGACGGACGAAGGTGCGCGCAACGTCGTGTACCCCGGCAGCCTGTTGCACTACATCGGGTGCCTGGACGAGTGGCGCGAGGCCGGCAACTTCGACGGCGCTCGCGTCGAGTACCAAACCGACTAGCTCCAGGAGCCTCGTGAAGAACTACCCGGATCCCATCGACGGCCTGTTGGTCGATCTCACCGATGGCGTGCTCTCGCTCACCCTCGACCGACCCGAACGACGCAACGCGATAACCGACGACATCGTCCTCGGCCTGATCGACAGCATCGAGGCCTCGGGTTCCGACGAGGCGGTTCGTGTGATTCGACTGGACGGTACCGGCGACCACTTCTGTTCCGGGTTCGACCTGTCGTTGCGTGGCGGAAGCGACACCAAGCCCAGAGCCGGTGCCACGCAACGCCAAATGCGCTGGCACGTCAACCGGTTGATCCCCACCATGCTCGAAACACAGACCCCCATCGTCACGTCGGTACGCGGTTGGGCCATTGGCCTCGGCATGAACATCGCCCTGGCGAGCGACTTTGTTGTGGCCGCCGAGGACGCTCGTTTCTGGGCGCCGTTCACGAAGTCGGGGTTCACCCCCGACAGCGGGGCCTCGTGGATGCTGCCGCGTCTGGTCGGCGTGGCGCGAGCCAAGAAGGCCATCATGCTCGCCCACGAGATCAGCGGGGCCGAGGCGATGGACTGGGGCATGATCCATGCCGCCGTTCCCGCCGCCGACGTTGCGGAAACCGCCGGCGCACTCGCCACCGAATTGTCCGAAGCGGCAACGGTTGCGGTCGGCCTGTCGAAGCTGCTCATCCACCGCTCGCTCACGGTCGACCTCAACCGCCACCTGGAAGATGAAGGACTCGCCATCGAACTCTCGAGCCGCTCGGAAGACTTCCACGAGTCGTCCCGAGCGCGCCGGGACAAACGCGATCCGGATTTCACCGGCCGCTGAGCCGACTGGTTACGATCAGCGCCATGGGAGTCGAAGGTTTCATCGAAGCTGGCCTCTACGACCCGTCCGCCGCCAATGCGGCCGAACGACTCCAGGCGCTTCTCTGGCTCGAGGCCGAGGGTTGGCCAATCGACCAGCTCACCGGCGGACCCGATGACGACCTCACCGGCGACCTCGCTCGGTATGTCGTGCGACCGGGCACTCGGCTCACCGCCGAAGAAGCTCGCGCCAAAACCTCGCTCACCGTCGAGGAGTTCGACGAGTTGTCGCTGGCTTCGGGCTTTCCAACCGATGGCGCTTCCCCGGGCTACACCGAAGCTGACGCCCGCATCTTCGAGATCTTCCATGTCGCGCGGGCGTTCTTCACCGAAGCCGAACTGCTGAACTTCATTCGGGTCGTGTCGACGTCGCTCAGCCGAGTCACCGACGCTGCCGTCTCACTCTTCGCCTCCGACATCGAAGCCCCCATCATGCAGTCTGGAGGCTCCGAGCTCGAGGTCGGCCGTCAGCAGTTGGAGGCGATCGGTCTCCTCGAACAAGTGGTGCCGGTGCTCGAGACCATGATGCGGCTCCACATGGAGCTCTCCACCGACCGTCGAGGCGAGGCGAGCGGTACCGGGAAGTCCACGATGCGCATGGGCGTCGGGTTCATCGACCTCGTAGGTTTCACGCCGCAGTCCCTCGACCTCGACGACAACGAGCTCAGCTCACTGCTGATGGCCTTCGAGCGAACCGCCCACAACACCGTCACCGATGGCGGCGGGCGGGTGGTGAAACTCATCGGCGATGAAGTGATGTTTGTCGCCGTCGATCCGGCGGCGCTGTGCACCATCGCGCAACGCCTCGTGCAGGAGTACAGCCGTGGAGGACACGTCACGCCGCGCGGTGGCCTGGCGTACGGCGAGATGCTGTCGCGCAGTGGCGACTACTTCGGGCCCATCGTGAACACCGCCTCGCGCATCGGCGATCTGGCGGTGCCGAATGAGCTGCTAGTCACCCCCGAGTTGGCGGCGGCCGCGCCCGGATTCACCTTCGAACCGGCAGGGCGGCGGATGCTCAAAGGCTTCCCCAAGCCGGTCCGACTCCTCACGCTCGAGGGCCCTCAAGATTTGTGAGGGATTCGCGGGTCTGGAACCCCGGGATCCCTCACAAATCTCTACGCCGCTTGACTGGCGCGTAGCCCCAGCTTCGCGATCACACGATCGAGGCTCTCGTGCACGGCGGTGATGGCGGGCCGACCGGAGCTGGCGCTGCGATGGGCCAACTGGACGGTGCGCGTGACCGGCGGCCAGATCTCGACCATGCGTATGCCTGGCGGCATATCGATCAGCGCGAGTTCCGGAACCAGACCGACGCCGAGGCCCGCGGCACAGAGTCGCATGAGCGTTCGATAGTCATCGACCTCGTGGTAGATGTCGGGCTCGAAGCCAGCCGTTCGGCACGCCGCCACAACGCACTCGCCGCACGACGACCATCCGGGTGGCGCGATCATCACCCGGTCGGCGATGGCCCCGATCGACACTCGCGAGTTGCCGATGGAATCACCCTCGGGAACAGCCAGATAAAACGGATCCTCGATGAGAGATTTCGCCTCGACGCCCTTCGGCAGCACCGTCGCCAAATGTCGGTACTCGATGGTGAACGCCAGGTCGACATCGCCGTTGTCGAGCTCGGTCATCGCATGCACCGGCTCGAGTTCGCGGGTGCGCACCAGAAGGTCGGGATACCGATCGGCCAGATCGTGGAGCAACGGCGGCAAGAGCGTGCCGGCCACGGTCTCGTACACCGCGATGCACAGTTCCCCCGCCACTTGCTTGTTCACACGCTCGACCGCCACCTGCGCCGCCTCCAGGCCGGCCAGCAACTCGTTGGCATGACGGACGAGTTCGCGGCCGGCATCGGTGATCCGCACGTTCCGACCGACCCGTTCGGTCATCGGGACGCCCGTCGATTTCTCGAGCCCGTTGAGCTGCTGGGAGACAGCACTCGCGGAATAGCCCAGAGATTCGGCTGCGGCAGCTATCGTCCCGAGTCGCGATACCTCGCAGAGCATGCGCAGTTGCTGCAGGTTCATGTCCATCACGACACTTAAGCACTGCTTCACGAAATAGGCAAGAAACCATCGCTTTTGTTTCCGTGCGGTTGGGTCGACACTAGGGGCATGTTCGATATCACCTGCCCGACCTGCCAACGTCGATCACTCCGTACAACGCGAGATATCGAGGACTTTCTGAACACCCCCGATGGCCCCGTGGCTGTTGTCTGGTGCCCCGAGGGACACCGAGTCGTCATGGACTTCCACACCGGCCAGTCCCACACCGCTCCAACAAGTCCGACCCCGAACCTGCAACTCGCCAGCTGACACGATTTGTGAGGGATTTGCGGGGCCCAGGCGCGCGATTCCCTCACAAATCTGCAGAATTGCTTACTGGACGGAAATCTTCAGAAGACGGTGTAACCGCCGTCGACGGTGATGGAGTCGCCGGTGTGGAACGTCGCCGTGGGGTCGGCCAGGAACACCGCAGCCGCACCCATCTCGCCGGGCTCTGCCCACCGGCGGACGGGGGTCCGGGCCAGGGTGGCCTCCCGAAATCGATCGTGGCCATACGCCGGCAAACTCATATCGGTGAGCGTCCAACCAGGCAGGATGGCGTTCACTCGAATCTGGTGACGCGCCAAACCCACGGCGGTCGCCCGAACCAGACCGAGCAAACCGGTCTTCGACGTGCCGTACGCCTCGTTGTTGGCGGCGCCATGAATCGCCGAGGTGGACGACACCGCCACGAGCGAGCCACCGCCCTGATCGACCATGTGCCGGGCGGCGGCTTGGAACAAGACGAAGACCGACTCGAGATTGACCTGCATCACCGCTCGCCATTCGTCGAGCGTGACGTCGAGGAAGCGGGCACCCGATCCGCCTCGCCCTGCGTTGGCGAAGACCGAGTCGATCCGACCGGTCGGCGTTGCGGCGACCGAGTCCGCAAAGGCCGCGACGACGTCGTCCGGGTCGGACACGTCACAGACGAATGCCTGGGCCGTCGCTCCGGCGGCGCGGAGTTCGCCCACAGCGTCGGCGTTCTTCGACTCGTTCCGTCCCCAGATGATGATCGAGGCGCCCGCCGTCGCGCAGGCCTTCGCCATGCCGAGACCAATGCCACCGTTGCCACCCGTGATCAAAACCGTGCGGCCCTCGAGCGAGGTCATGTGACGTCAGAACCGACCGGCATGCCGTCGACCACCTGGTCGAGGTACTCGCTCATGCCGATGCCGGTTCGACCGTTGCATTCGTAGCGGGTCATCGCCTCGGTGATCCGGGTGAACAACTCTTCCCCATCCGGCGACGTGCGACGGTTGCGCAAGGGGATGAGGGAAATCACCTCACCACTGATCTGATACTCCCCGTCGTCGGTGCGGCACCAAGCCGACATCGACGTCTGGTACTTGTCGTCGTCCCAGACCGACTCGATACGGCATTCACGAATGAGCTTGTACTCGCCGTTCTCGAGCACCATGCCCGAGGTTCGTGGGTCCTTGCCCTCGCCCTGGCCGATCACCGACAGCATCATCGCGAAGTCCGGTCCGAACATGATCGGCAACCAGCGGTACCAGGAGATCGCCTGCCAGTAACGAGGCCCCCAGGACTTGTCGCGCAGACCGAGGCCGTCGAGTTCGAACGCCTCGTCGTCGACGGTCATGGTGCCGGTGACGGTGGTGTGCTGCTCGTAGTGCGCCTTGGCAAACGACTTCGTCGCGTCGGTCTCGATGTCGCTGCCGTCTTCGTAGGCGGGCCGCCCGCCGTACATGGGCGAGCACCCTCGAACGTCGAGACGAACCTCGGCGTCGACCATGGGGTTGTCCTTGAACGCTTGTCGCGGGTTCGCCATCTGACCCGGCTCGTCGAGCAAACAGAGCCGGCCGTCGTAGCTGATGCGCAGATGCTCGAACGGCTCGACGACTTCGATGTGAAGTCCGCCCGCCCGCATCTCGGTGTTCTCCGTGATCTTCGGGCGGTCGTAGATGAAGCCGACGCGCCCGTCCGGCAGGTACAGACAGACCGTCATCTCGGCGAAGCCCTCGTTCACCCGATTGCCAATGCGAAACCACCCACCGATCTCGCGTTGCGGATCGAACGCGTTGAGGTACATCGACTCGTTGTAGTTTTCGGCCTCGTCGGGCTCGTGGCAGTACTCGTCCTCGGGCTCGAGAATGGTGATGATCTTGCGGTCGCCGGAGTCGGCCATCGGTCCTCCTACAGGTACCCACCTCAACCTAGGCGTCACCTCGATTGGCCTGCCAGATCACCTGTCCCCGAAGATCGTGTCCCCCGTCGATCAAAAGCGAACGTCAGGTTATTACGAGGCTCTTACTCGACAGAATCGAGAAACGACGACGAGCGGAATACAGTGAAACCACACTGGAGCGGCGGTTCTTGGTAGTTGGACAACCCCGGCCTGGGCGGCGGGGCGTCATCCAACCACCAAGAACCACAAGCCAGAACCAGCCGGCTGAAACAGACGCAGAACCGGGCTAGTCCTTGAAGAGGCGCCCGTCGCCACCTTCGGAGTATCGCCCGAGCGAAATTGCGCCGTCGAGTTCGTCGGCGACGAACCTGACCAACGCCTGGCGCAGCGGACCGCCTGCCGACACCGGCGTGATCGACGTGAACTGGTAACGGTCGACGCTGAGCACGAGCCGATCGGTGGTGACGATCGTCAGTGGCTCACCGGGCACCACCTGACCATCTGCGACGATTGGCGTTCCGTCGAGCAAGGTGAGGTTCACAATACGATCCCCTGGTTCTTCGACACCGAGCAGTGTTGCGACTCTGGCCTGGGCCAAGAGATCGATCTCTGCCGTGAAACCGGCGAACTGCGGGAACCGCCCGCTGACATCCTCCATCGTTGCCACGGCGTCTTCCAACACGTTCTTCAACTCGTCCCGGGAAACCGCCTCGAGCAGCACCACATTTCCCGACTCTGCCGCCACGTCGAACGTGTCGCGCATGGTGAGCTCTGGCGCCCGGAAGATGGCGTCGCTCGTGAGCAGTTCACTGGCCAACAAGGCGATGTCGGGTGGCGAAACGCCTGCCCGCTCGGCCTGCACGACACCGCTCCAAAGCAGTGCATCGGCCACCAAATTGCCGAGGTTGGTTTCGCCCGATCGGAGGTCGGAGCGAATGCCGTCGAGGTCGACCTGCGTGCGAGCGATCGGTTCGGTGGCGAAGCGAGCGATCTCGGTCCGCAGTTGATCGATGTTGCGCTCCGTCCAGAGGTCGACGCGTCCTTCCCGTTCGATCTCCCGAGCATTCGCAGCCTCGACGCCGACCACGGTTCCACCCTCGTCGACCAACACCACCAGGCGACCGAGCTCGCTGTAGCCACCGGCAGCCGCTCCCCACACAACGATCTGGCCGTCGGCATCGAGGAGTAGGTCGATCGTAGAGGCGGGTTCGGGTTCGGTCGCGGAAAGCACGACGTCGACGTCTCGGAGTTCGGCGGCGAGCTGGCGATCGGCATCAGCGGTGCCGAGGTCGCTGACCAGCACCACAATGTCCACGCCGGTCGCGGTGTGGCGATCGATCTGCGCCTGCGCCGCCTGGACGACTGCGGGGTCGAAGGAGCCGCCGCCGGTGCTCACCAGGGGCGTGCTGTCGGGATTGGCGACGGAAACGATGCCGACCTGGCGACCATCGGTCTCGACCACCGCACTTTTCAGCAGGCGCTCGTCCTCGACCAGCGCCAGGAGTGCCGGGTCGGTACCTGCGTCGAGGTTCGAGCCGACAAATGGGCCGAGGACCGGACGCCGATTGAACCCGTTGGCGAACTCGGCAAACACATCGGGACCGAAACCGAGATCGCCAGGGCCGACGGCGTACGCGTCGACGGCGAGTCGGCTGAGCGCCTCGGCGTCGAAGAACCGACCTGGTTGCCCCAAGCTGGCCGCAAGCGTGGGGCCTTCGGCCAGATAGTCACCGGTGCCGAGCAGGACCACGCCGCCGAAACGATCAGCGCCGCGCCGTTCGGCGCGAGCCTTCGCCACGAACGCCGAAATACCGGGCTGGTCGGCGGTCTCGAGCAGCGCTGAGCCGGCGTTGCCGAAATGCAGCAGCGTGAGTCGAAACGGGTCGATGTCGGAGTCGGGGTTGGCGTCGGACTCGGCGCCTCCGGCCTCGGATTGGGCCAACGCGAGTGAGGGCGCGAGAACCAGGAGGATGCACAGCATGACGCTGACGACGATCGAACGAGATCGGTACTTCTCTGCGTTCGTCGTGACTTTTTGTGCAGCGCCCGCGTTGCGCACTCTGCCCGTGAAACGCACAGCTCCAGTTCACCGCAGAACCAGCGCGAACGCAACCTTGGGATTTTTCGCCGAGGCGGCCGGCAGATCCTAGACGGACACGCCCGGGCCGACTCTGACGCCCTCGTTGGGCGGAACCGGTACGGGAGCGGCGCCACCACCGGCTGCGGTCGGTCCCATCTCGATGCCCTCGCGCACGAAGTACACGTCGGCGACACGGTCGATCATCGCTTCGTCGAGGACCCGTGGCGTGCCCTCATAGGCGCAGATGCCCATCATGAGATCGCAGAAATCGATGGCGATGTACGGGCGAAGCTCGCCGATGTTCTCGCGGGCTATTTGGCGCATGTACAGGCCGGCATCGGCCGATACCTGAATGTTCTTGGCTTTCGCGAAACGGGCCAGGATCCAGGTGAAGGCTTCATCGGTGATCGGACCGATGAACACCTTGTTGCGAAGACGGCGCAAGAACGCGTCGTCTCCGAGCGAGTTGGGATCGAGGTTGGTGGAGAACACCAGCTTGCACTCGAAGGGGACCGTGAATTTGAAGCCGTAGGACAACTTCAAATAATCGATGCCGCGACCGAGCGGCACGATCCAGCGATTCAAGAGCTCGTCGGGCGCCACCATCTGGCGACCGAAGTCATCGATGACGAGAATCCCGTTGTTCGACTTCATCTGAATCGGCGCCTGGTACAGACCGGCGCTCCGGTCGAAGTCGAGTTCGAGCATCGACATGCTGAGCTCGCCACCGGCAACGATCACGGGGCGGCGGCACACCACCCAGCGGGGGTCGAGCTCGGCGGGCTGCTCGGGAGCCGCGTCGTGAACCGCCGGGTCGTACAGCGCAATGACCTGACCGTCCACCTCGACGGCACGGGCAACGAGAATCCAGTCGCCGTGAATGCGGATCATCCGTTCTGCGAGGCTGGTCTTGCCGGTGCCGGGGGGTCCGTACATGAAGATGGCGCCGTCGTTCATGAACGCCGGTCCGAGTTGGTCGAGCAACTCGTCGGCGACCACGAGGTCGGAGAATGCCGCCCGAATGTTGTCGCGGTTGAGCATGAGGGTTGCCTTCTGCGCTTCGACCACCCGCACGTAGTCCGCCAAGGACACCGGCACGAAGCTGGCGTAGCTCGACTGCTGCATGCCCTCGACCGCGGTTTTACGTCCGATCTCGGTGAGGCCCACGAGATAATCGCGGCCATCCATGCCGTGATACTCGAGCATCTTCTTGTTGCGGAGGTCTTCAGCGATCTCGGTGGCGACCGGCATGGTGACGCCAAGCTGCACAGCCACCGATCGGATTGCTACCTCACGTTCGATCATCACGCGTCGCATGAACAGGTTTTCGACCAGGGCTCGAGGTACACCAAGGCTCGCCACATCGATGGGCGCGCGCATACCACGGTCACCTGGGGAGGGCGTCGCCGTAACAGACATAACGCACCTATCGGCACCGACCCATCGGACCGTGAGCAAATCGATGCGTCGGATTGCCGTTCGGGCTTTTACGGCGACGGCTCGTCGAAATTGCCGTATTCCCGCACGTCACCCGTCTCGTGATCGACGATCCGGGGCCACACGCCGATCGCCCCCTCGCGAGCGCTCATCGTCGGCCGTTGCGGCTGATACGCCATCATCGGCGTCGGGGCGAACAGTAGATCGTCGTCGATGTCGAGCCAGCCGGCGATGACATCGCGACGCAGGTACGCCTGGCGCACCGAGCCACCTATCCGGATCTCCTCCAGCGGGATACCGAAGCACGCAGCGACTTCGCGAACTTGTTGCTCGGCCTCGGCGATCGAACGGACACCGGTGAAAGCGGAGTCGAGTGCAGTGGCTTCGGCGAGCTCCTCGCCGGCACCGAGTAAGTCGCCATGGCGCAGGAACAAGACCCTGGGCATCGGCAGGACCTTCGGCAACAGGCGACTCTCCACGAGGTAGCAGAACTCGTACGGGCGGATCACCTTGACCCGCCAGCGCTTCCCGTCGGCGGCGATGCCTTGCCGAATGTGGGCCGCGATGCCACCGGGCGTCGCGTCGTCTCGCTCGGCAGGAAAAACCGGACTCGACGGACCGGCGATCGTGGGATGACTCAGCAACCAGCGCCCGACGTGATGCGCGTCCTCGATGAGCGGCGATACCACCAACAACACCCCGTCGTCGGCGTCGAGCGATGGCGCCCCGTCGGTCGTCTGGGGTTGCTGTGGGTCGGTCGACCACGCCTCGTGGCCCCAGAGCTCGTCGATGCGGTCGGAGATTTCGGTCATGGGGTACGACGCCAGGAAGCTGTCCCATCGCTCGCGGTGCGGGGCCGCCACCGGACCATCCCAGTGTTCGCGGACCGACCGCACGACCTCGGCGGCGAGGCTCGCGTTGCGTTCGCTCGCCTGCCGACGCACCCGGACGGCGTCAGCGTCGATGGAAGCCGGGGGCAGGTCCATGAAGGCAAACACGTCGTCGACGGCGGCTTGCGGGTCGACGTCGACATCCTCATACGTCAGCTCGAACAACGGATCGGAGGTTGCTGCGGCGAACGATCGGAAGTGTCGGTCGGCGAGCAGCACCGCGCGCACCCGACCGATGATGTCGTCGACCGTGACCTCCGCCTGCCTCGCCAGTGCCTGTTCACGACCGATCGCGTCGGCCTCCGGGCGCTTGTCTGAACGCCACTCCCCCGATTCTGCAGCGATGGCATAGGACACCGACTGCGCGAGCAGGTCGCGCCGTCGCACCAGGAGCAACCGGCGATTCGGGAAGACGTCGTCGAGAATGCCGGCTTCGGCGAGGGTGAACAGCTGTTGCCAACCGAGCTTGACGACGGGTGGCCGCTGACCACGGCCGGTGAGGTCGACACGAAGCCGACGTACGTACTTGGCCAGCGTGTCGATTTCGCCGACGGCGTCCCACAGCTCGATCTGCTTCTTGATGAAACCCGCGTTCAGCGCTTCGGGTGCCCAGCCGAGTTGGCCGGTCGATCTCATCAGCTCGCAGACGTAGTTGGAACCGGAGCGATTGGTGAAACACACGATGAGCGCAGGTTCGACCGCGTCAGGAGCGGCGATACCGTCGGCGGATAGACCGCGGGGTCCAAAGATGTCGCGGTACTGCGCTATGAGCTCGTCGAGGGCCATCGTCTACTCGGCTGGGGAGATCGCCCGGGGATGCATGGGGTAGTACTCGATCTCGGCGACTCGCATGGCGCGACACTACTGCGTGGAACCGCTGCGTCTGTGCTGTGCCATGATCGCTGGAGCACCGAAGGGACGGACATGGTTCGATACGCCGATCCGCCGCTACTCATGCGCGAGGTATTCACCGACGTCGGCGCCGTTGTCGCCTTGCTCGAGGCGCAGGCGCCGTACACGCCGCTCGGCGGTTGGTACAGCCCCGACGCCGACCCTCACGCACGTACGCGACCGATGTGGTTTCAGAACGACTGGGTGCACGACGACTTCGCGGCGCCAGGGTCAGAGCTCTTCCTTCGCCACCCCGGCTATGTGGAAGCTGCGAAACGCTTCTACGGCGCCGAGTGCGTCGAGCCACACAGCGTGTACGTCAACTCCATGGTGGCGATCGCGGCCGGCGGTCCGGCCCACACCGACAACCCTCGCTTCGATGGTCGCAGTCGCGCGAACACCCCGATGTGGCTCCTGCGCACGATGTTGTGGTCGGGACTCTTCGCCGACGTCGAGGTCCTGCAGGCCACCGCCATTTGGTGGTTGAACGACGTCGAGGGTGGCGCGCTCCTCTATTGGGCGGACGGCCCGAGCGAGCCGCCGCATGTCCACGACACCGACATGGCCAACACCGCGTTGATCGGCGACAACCACGGAATGTTCCACCAGGTCGGGCCGGTTGGGCCCTTCGACCGATCCTGATTCAGATTTGTGAACCCAAAGCGACGATATTCGTCACCTTGGGTTCACAAATCCGTACTTGGCGCGATACTGGCGCATGAGCCAGCTGCCAGACCTTTCCGACCGCATCGCCCTCGTCACCGGATCCTCGCGAGGGCTTGGCGCAGCCGTGGCGCGACGCCTGGCCGATGCGGGAGCCGACGTGGTGGTGACCTACCGCAAACGGGCCGAGGAGGCCGAAACGGTGGCCGCCCAGGTCCGCGAGCGCGGCAGCACCGCCTGGGTGCAGCAACTCGACATGTCCGACATCGACAGCATCGAAGCGCTCTTCGAGCAGATCAGCGCCGGCCCGGGCGGGCTCGACATCCTGGTCGCCAATGCCGCGGCGACGAGCTTCGTCCCACTGATGGACGCAACGGTTCGCCAGATGGAACGCAGCTACGCCATCTCGTCGACCGGCTTCCTCAGAGCGGTACAGCTCGCCGTGCCAATGATGGAGTCCAGGGGTAGCGGCCACATCGTCGGCATCTCCGGGGCCGACACCCGCACCTACATCCCCGCCCACGGCATCCTCGCCGGGGCCAAGGCGGCGATGGAAACGATGATCCGCTATCTCGCGTGTGAGGTGGGCGGTCGCGGCATCACGGTCACCGGGCTCAACCCCGGCACGATCATGGGTGAGTCGATCGAGATGATGTTGGGCAAGGATCTGTACGCCGGGGCGGTGAAGATGGAGGAGCGCTCGCATCCGCTGCAACAAGCCGCCGGGCCAGACGACATCGCCGACCCCGTCGTGCTCCTTTGCAGCGACGCTGCTCGATGGATGAACGGCACCATCGCAGACGCTGACGGTGGGTCGGTGTTCGCGATGTGTGGACGATGGATGGCCGAAGCCGCAGAGAACTCCCTCGGCATCGGGCGCGTCGGGGCCGCGAATCTCGGGCCATCGGTGCAACCGCTCGACTGACCCTTCCGTCATCGCCGAGGCCGGGTCGCCAATTCTCCAGAGACGGACCCCGGGGCAGAACCCCTAAACATCGGCGCTTCTCGACCGAAATGGAGCCGTATC
>CBESNZ010000019.1:0-17986 GCA_965531045.1 uncultured Acidimicrobiales bacterium | reverse complement strand
CGCCAATCGTGCTCGGGGCACCGACGGTGGTCAGTCGTCGCTTCTCGGCCGAGCGCACGCTCGAACTCATCGAGCATCATCGGGTGACCATGCTCGGATGCGTGAGCACACAATTCCTGATGATGCTGAACCACGAGTCCTTCGACAAACGGGATCTTCGCTCGCTGCGCGCGATGTTCACCGGCGGTGAGGCGGTGCCAGAGCAACGTGCCGCCGAATTCGAGCGACGAAGCGGATGCACCGTGCTGCAGTTCTACGGCTCGAACGAAACCGGTCTCGTATCCGGGACGAAGCCCGACGAGCCGCTCGACGTTCGCCTGCGAACCGCAGGCAAGGTCATCCCCGAGATGCAGGTCCGGCTGTTCGACGCCGACGGCGAGCGGCCGCTGGGCACCACCGGCGAGGGGCGCCCGGCGGTTCGCGGACCGGCGACCTGCATTGGCTATCTCGACGTTGAAGCCAACGCCGGCCTGTTCACCGACGACGGTTGGATGCTCATGGGCGACCTGTGTTCGATCGACGAGCACGGGTATCTCACGGTCACCGGCCGCATCTCCGACTTCATCATCCGCGGCGGAAAGAACATTTCGGCGTCGCAGGTCGAAGACGAGGTCAACACCCACCCGAACGTCGGGTTGAGCGCAGCGGTCGCCATCCCCGACGAGATCTTCGGCGAACGCGTGTGTGTCTACGTCGAGCTCCACGACGAGACGTCGCTCACACTCGACGAACTCCTCGCGCACCTCGACGCGAGGCAGACCGCCATCGAGATTCGGCCCGAAGCTCTCGTCGTCCTCGACGCCCTCCCCCGTTCGAGCGGCGGCAAGATCGCGAAGGGCGACATCGCGGCCGACGTCGCCCGCCGCTACAGCTGACTGCGTCCGGCGCCGGTCAGCGAATCCGCTTCCAGATCAGGTCGCTCTCCACGTCGTCGTCCACCCAGGAACCCGGATCCTCACCGGCCACGTGGCCGAGCAACCCGCGGTACACCCCGTAGCCCACCAGGCGTTTGAGCCGCGGCGGCAACGTAGCGACGTAGTCGCGGTCGAGACCCAGGAGCTGATTCTCCTCTTGTCTGAGCCATCCGGCGCAGTAGTTACAGACGATGAACGTCCGCTCTCGTTCGGACCGATTCGGCCCGCCGCCGTGCCAGAGCGACCCGTTGTAGAGCAACACGCTGCCCGCGGTCATCTCGGCCAGCACCGTTTCGGCTTCCTGCCCGGCGCGCGGACGCCGAGGGTGCTGGTGGGTTCCCGGGACGAGACGGGTGGCCCCGTTGGTGTCGTCGAAGTCGGACAGCGCCCAGAGCGCGACGACCGCAAGGGGTGGATGCGGTCGGGCCAGCGGAATGGAGCCATCGTCGGCGTGGAGTGGCTGTGGCTCCTGGCCTGGGTAGGACTGCACGGCGGTGAGTGACGACAACAGGAGTTCCGGATCGAGCACGGCTTCAGCGACCGCCAACACGGTGGGGTGGATCGGCACGGCTCCGAATCCGGCATCGTGGGACAACAGGTTGAACACCCGCTTCGTGCGCGCTCCGAGAAAGGTGTTTTCGCCGAACGGCGTCTCGTCCCGGGTCATCGTCGCGTCGACAAGCCCCCGGAGGTGACGCACGGTTTCGTCGTCGATGACGTCGCGGAGAATGACCCAGCCCTGCTCAGCGATCTGTCCGGCGGCGAGGTCGACGTCGATCGCCTTGGAACCGTTCACGGTTTGGGGCGATCTGCGAGCAGGCTCGGCACCACCGAGTGGTTTTCGTCAATCGTGTACACGGGCGACCACTCGAGGTGTCGCTGGGCCTCGGCCATCGCCGCAGAGACATCGCCGGCCTCGATGAGCCCGAGCAGAACTGCATGGTCGTCGAGACCCTGTTGGCGATACGCGAGATCGGGAAAGTTGCCGTCGCCGACGTGTATCGCCGCCCACGCGTCGGCATGCGCCGACCACACGGTCTCGAGTGCGCCGACGACGAGGGTGAGCGTCGGGCTTCCGCACAGTCGCACGACCTCCTCGTGAAACTGCCGCGACACGATGGTGAACTGCCGGATGTCATCGATGCACTCGGCTGCGCGCTCCTGCACCGCTCGGAGGGCGGGGACCACGGTGTCCGCGCGGTCAGGGCGTTGGGCGCACAACGCCACGCACTGCGGCTCGAGCAGGTTGAGCGCCATGGACAGATCGTCGACCGGCGCGCCAACCGTGCGGAGCACCGTGCCGAGGACGTACGCCGCATTGTCCGCGCCGGGCCGATGGACGACGGCACCGCCGACCTTGCCGCGCCGCACCGAAATCAATCCCTCGGACTCGAGAATTCGCAGCGCTTCGCGCATCGATGGTTTGGAGACGCCGAACTCCTTGAGGAGATCCTCCTGGCGGGGCAGCTCGTCGCCATCCTGGAGCTCGCCGTCAAAAATTCGACGACGGAGCTCGGCCACCACGAGGTCGGCGACGTGCGGAGCCCGATAGCGGCCCCCCGCATCGCGATCGCCTCGGATGGAAGGCACCGCGAGGAGCGGGTCGGAGCCGGGCGCGGGGCCCGTTGCTTTGGTCATCGTTGCGGTCCTCGCCAACTCCGGGTTGACAGTTCGACGTAAAGCGCAAATCATATAGAAGATGAGTTCCCCTGTCAGCGAAAGTGCCCAGGCCCAGCCCTCCCCCGCCAAACGCGACGGTGGATACGCCGTCTGGTCGCCGAGCATCAACCCCGGGATCGGGCGCGATCTCACCGACGAGCAGAAGCTGGCACTGGCCTTTCGCTGGCTCGCCAAAGAGGGATTCGCGGAAAACCTCGCGGGCCACATCACCTGGCTGCGCGAGGGCACCGAGACAATGCTGGTCAATCCGTGGGGGTTGTGGTGGCGCGAGATCGCGGCGAGCGACATCTGCGAAGTCGACACCGATGCCAATGTCGTTTCCGGCAAGTGGGACGTCACCCCCGCGATCCATATTCACACCGAGCTCCATCGCCTGCGCCCCGATGCCCGAGTCGTCGTTCACAACCACCCGTACCACGTGTGCGTGCTCGCTGCGTTGGGCGTCCTCCCCGAGCTGGTCAACCAAACGGCGAGCATGTTCGACGGCGACCTCGGACTCGTCACCGAATACACCGGCGAGATCGACACGGCCGAACTCGGCGTCGATCTCGCAGAGCGCATCGGCGACGCCAGCATCGTCATTCTCGCCAGCCACGGCGTCATCATCACCGGCGAAACAATCGAACAGGCCACGTATCGAGCCGCCAGTATCGATCGGGTCTGCCGCATGTCCCTCGATGTCCATCGAAACGGCGGCAAGCCGCTCCCGCTCGATCCGGGGCTTGTCGCCGGAATGAAGGTTTCGCTCATGGAGCGCGGCGCCGACATCTACTTCGACGGCCTCGCCCGGCAACTCATTCGCGACGAGCCCGACGTCTTGGACTAGCCGGCCGATCCCGCAGTTTCCCTTCACCCACTACCACTCGAGGAGCACCACCTATGCGCAGTCTCGACGACCTCGCCGGCGACCTGTCCTTCACCAAGGCGGCGACGGGCGACAGCCGGTCGGTCACCTTCTTGCCCGAGCCCGACCGGGCGCCGCGCCGCCACCTGGTGATCTCGGCCGACGACCATGTGGTCGAGCCACCCGACACCTTCGAGGGCCGCATCCCGTCCCATCTGGTCGACCGCGCGCCGCGCGTTGTCGAAACCGACGACGGCCGCCAGACATGGCTCTATGACGGCAACGAACTTCCCAACGTCGGCTTCAACGCGGTCGTCGGACGTCCCGTCTCGGAGTACGGGTTCGAACCCACGCGCTTCGACGAGATGCGGCGCGGAGCCTGGGACATCGACGCTCGCATCGCCGACATGGATCTCAATGGGGTCTACGCATCGGTGAACTTTCCTTCGTTCCTCCCCGGTTTCGCCGGTCAGCGCCTGCAGACGGTCACCAACGATCGGGAGCTCGCGATGGCCTCGGTGAGGGCGTGGAACGACTGGCACCTCGAATCCTGGGCCGGTCCGTACCCCGACCGAATCATTCCCTGCCAACTCCCCTGGCTGCTCGACCCCGAGGTCGCCGCCGACATGATTCGCGAGAACGCCGAACGTGGCTTCAAAGCGGTGACGTTCTCCGAAGCACCCGACAAGCTGGGCTTCCCCAGCCTGCATTCCGGTCACTGGGAGCCGTTCCTCCGGGCCTGCGCCGAAACCGAGACGGTGATCAATCTCCACATCGGATCCGCCGGCGCCTCGCCCGCGACGTCCGACGACGCACCACCCGACGTTGTCGGCGTGCTGTTCTTCGCCTATGCGATCTATGCCGCCGTCGACTGGCTCTACTCAATGGCGCCGGTGCGCTACCCCGATCTCAAAATCTGTCTTTCCGAAGGCGGCATCGGCTGGGTGGCCGGACTCATCGACCGACTCGACCACATGCTCAGCTACCACGAGATGTACGGCACATGGACGTCCGAGCTCACCCCGTCCGAGGTGTTTCGTCGCAACTTCTATTTCTGTGCGGTTGAGGATCCGTCGGCGTTCGGGCAGCGCGAGCTCATCGGGCTCGAGCACATCATGCTCGAGTCCGACTACCCGCACTGCGATTCGACCTGGCCCCGGACCCAAGATGTCGTCGAGCGCGAAATCGGGTGGCTTCCCGAGCACGACCGCCGCCGGATCACCTGGGAGAACGCTTCGGAGCTGTACCGGCACCCGGTCCCCGATGCCGTCGTCGCCGATCCCGAGACCTGGTGACCGTCCGAGCGGCCGTCCTCGTCGCCCCCGGCACCGTCGAGGTCCGCGACGTCGAGCGACCGCAGCTACCGACCGACGAGTGGGCGTGGTTGCGAGTAGAGGCGTGTGGTCTGTGCGGAACCGACGTCGAACAGTTCGCCGGCTCGTTCACCGGATCCGGTTGGGCGCCCGGGCCCATGATTCCCGGCCACGAGGTCGTCGGGGTCATCGACGAGATCTCCGACGCCACCGCAGCCCGTTGGGGGGTTGCTGCGGGTGACCGAGTCGCCGTCGAACCCAACATCCCCTGCGGCAGCTGCCCGCCGTGCCTCACCGGGCACTACGTCTCATGTCGCGGCTGGCCGACGCGCCCCCTCGCCTATGGCTTCGTGCCGATGTCGACCGAGCCCACGCTGTGGGGTGGGTGGTCCGAGTTCATGGCCCTCCACCCGCTGTCGGTGATTCATCGGGTACCCGATGCCCTCGATGCCGGAACCGCGACCCTGTTCAACGCGCTCGGAACCGCCTACGAGTGGACGGTTCGACTGTCGGGGTTGGAGGCCGGCCAGTCGGTGCTCATCCTCGGCGCCGGCCAACGCGGACTGGGTGGAGTCGTCTCGGCTCGCGCGGCCGGAGCCGGGACGATCATCGTGTCCGGCACGGCCGACGACCGCCAACGACTGGAACGCGCGGTCGAACTCGGGGCCGACTCCACCGTGAACGTCGAGGCCGAAGATCTCGTTGCCCTCGTCCACGAACAAACCGGCGGCCATGGCGTCGACATCGTGGTCGACACCAGCGCAGGGGCGGTCGAGCCCGTCGCCCAGGCAGTTGCGGCCGTCGCCGATGGTGGCACCATTGTGCTCGGCGGCCTCAAGCACGGCCGGGCCGCCGCCCTCGACGTCGACCAGGTCGTGCTGCGAGCGATCCGCATCCAAGGCGCCCGCTCTGCCGGATGGCCCGCGTATCACCGAGCGCTCGAAATCCTCGCCGACCGGCCATCGCTCGGCTCGATGCGCACGCACGTTTTCGGACTCGACGACGCGTCCAAAGCGGTAGGAGTCCTCGCCGACGGCGATCCCAGCCGAATCTATGTGGGCGTCGACGCCTCGGCGTGATGACCTGCAGATCAGGGCTCGATCACCCGCAACGGCTCGCCCCGACACCACGCCGCGATCGACTCGACGATCTCGGTGTAGAACAGCTCGTACAGACCGTCGGTCACGTAGCCGATGTGGGGAGTGAGCACGGTGTTGTACGGGCCGGTCGTGACGATCCGCATCGACCCTCCGACGATCGTAGACACACCCACCACCGGCAAGGACCCCCCTCCGCATGAAACATGCAATGGTCGACCTCGACCCGTTCTTCGCGCCGCGCGGCGTCGCTCTCATCGGAGGGATCGACCGCACCCTCGATGCATCCACGCTTCGAGACCGCAATGACGATCGATGGGGCGTCGACAACTGGCACCTCGTCAACCCCCGGGGTGGCGCCATCGGAGCGATCCCGATCCACGCGGCGATCGGCGACATCACAACCTCGATCACCCTCGCCGTGCTCAGCACGCCGGCGGCGCTGTGCGCAGGAATCATCCGCGAGTGCGGTGAAGCCGGCGTGGCGTTCGCCCTCGTCTTCAGCTCGGGATTCTCCGAGGTCGGGGCCGAGGGGGCAGAAAGAGAAGCCGAACTCGCCGCCGCCGGCCGCGATGCCGGGGTCAGGATCGTTGGACCGAACACCAACACAAACGCGTTCGAACGATTCCCCGACGCCGGCGAACGCCATGGCGGCCGCATCGCTGTCGTCAGCCAATCCGGCCACAATGGACGCCCGATCGTGCAGGGGGCCGACCTCGGGCTGCGCTTCTCCCGACTGGTACCGACCGGCAACGAGGTCGACATCGACGTGTCGGACTTCATCCACCACTTCGCCCACGACCCGACAACCTCGGTCATCGCCTCCTACGTCGAAGGATTTCGCGACGGCGCCCGACTCGACCGGGCGCTGACCGCCGCGATCGAAAACGACACCCCGGTCGTCATGATGAAGATCGGTTCATCCGTTGCCGGCGCCCGCATGGCTCGGACGCACACCGGACACCTCGTGGGCGCCGACGCGATCGTGCAGAGCGTGCTCGACCGCTACGCGGTGACCCGGGTGCGCGATCTCGACGAGTTGTTGGAGACCTCCGCCCTGTTCGCCAAGCTTCCCCGCAAGACCGGGCCGAAGGTCGCGCTCTACTCGATCTCCGGCGGGTCGGGCGCGCTCATGGCCGAGGTGGCCGAACTGCACGGCGTGCCGATGGCCGAGTTCTCCACCCACACCACCGCTCGCCTCCGGGAGCACATTCCCGATCATCTCACGGTGGCCAATCCGGTCGACAACGGCGGCACGTTCATCCTGACCCAGGCGGCCGATGTGCGCCGCCAAGTCATGCAGGACATCCTCGACGACCCCGATGTCGACATCCTGCTCGTCGGCGTCACCGGCGCGGTCGCACCGATGACCGACATCCTGGCCGAGGACATCGACGCGCTCGCTCGCGTGACGCAGAAGCCAATCGTCGTGACGTGGAACTCACCGCGCATCGATGAGGACGGCTACCGCACCCTCGTGGCGAGCGGCGTGCCCCTCTTCCGTTCATTCCGGGGGTGTTTCGGCGCGCTGGCCGCTTTCGAGGATCAACGAACGAGGAGCGCCGCGTTCCGACACCGACCGCAGGCGAATCGGGACCGCCCGCCCGGTGACATCGACGCAACGACACTGCTCGAACTCTTTGGTATTCCCGTTGTCGCTCGCCGTCTGATCGCCACAGCAGACGAGGTGACCACAGCAGTTGCCGACCTCGGGGCATCGCTGGCCATGAAGATCGAATCCCCCGACATCGAACACAAGTCCGACCTCGGCCTCGTGCGCGTCGACGTCGCTCCCGCCGACGCCTCTGCGGTCTACGCGGAGTTGGTAACCGCCGCGGCGATCGCTGCGCCCCACGCGGTCATCGACGGCGTCATGGTCCAGCCGATGGTCTCGGGGGTCGAGATGATCGTCGGCGTGACATCGGACCCCGTGCTGGGCAGTGCGGTGGTCGTCGGTACCGGAGGCATTCACACCGAGGTCATGGCCGACCGGTCGATCCGCCCCATTCCGCTCGACCGCCGCGATGCCCAGGAGATGCTCCGCGAGCTTCGTGGCTACGTACTGCTCACGGGACACCGCGGCGAACCACCGGCCGACATCGAGGCACTCGTCGACGTCATCGTCGGCGTCGGTGAGCTCGCCGTTGCGCTCGGTGACGATCTTGACGAGCTCGACCTGAACCCGGTGATCGTCGGGCCGCTGGGTCGAGGTGCCGTCGTTGTCGACAGCCTCGTCGTGCGCGGCGAGAATGCAGCACTATGACCACTGACCTCGCCTCCCGTATCGACCGCCTCGAGTCACTCGATGCAATCCGCCAGTTGGTGGCGAAGTACGCCGTGTCGCTCGACATGCGCGACCTCGACGCCCACGTCAACCTCTTTGCCCTCGACATCCGCGTCAGCCGGGAGCACACCGGTCGGGCCCACCTCAAACGCTGGCTCGACGACACACTCCGTCTCCAGTTCACCGGTACGTCCCACCACACCGGCAATCACATCATCGAGTTCGACGACCCCGACCACGCCCACGGCGTCCTGTACTCGAAGAACGAACACGAAACCGGCGACGAGTGGGTGATCATGCAGATGCTGTACTGGGACGACTACGAACGCATCGACGGCGCATGGCTGTTTCGTCGCCGGCTGCCCTGCTACTGGTACGCAACCGACCTCAACAACCCGCCGATCGGCGATGCGAAGATGCGCTGGCCCGACCGGGAGAGCTACGACGGTGCCTTCCACGACCTCTTTCCCTCGTGGGATGAGTTCTGGGCCCATTCCCCCGACGAGCGGGAGCCGCAAGTCGCAGCTCCCGCCCCGCTCGGCGAGTTTCTCCGCACCATGCGACGCGGCGCCCCCGACCCTCGGATTCGGGTGCGCTGACGGCCGGCGGCGATGTCTTTGTTCGTGTTGCGATCAGCCCGACGTTATGCGACGTCTCGACGAGCAAACACCGCGCTCGCAGCCAGCGCGACAACCGTTGCAGCAACGAGCACCACGCTGCCTGCGGTCACCCAACCGTGGGCAACGACCGTGCTCCACGACGTACCGCCGTCGGGCATGCGCTCGATGAGGATCTGGCCCACGTCGCCGTGGCGCAGGAAGGCGCTGACGTTCGTAAAGAGTTCCTTCGCAGCCAGCTGTGGAAAGAACTGTTGTCCGACAACCACCACCCCCAATGCGCTGCCAAAGATTGCGACGACACCAGCGACGGTGTTGCGGCCGATCGACGCAATGCTCGCACCGATGATCGCCATCGCTCCGGCCAGCAGGCCCGCTCGACCGATCGTCGCGGCCCAAGCCAGCCAGAAATCGCCGCCGGTGTTGGAGGTCGAGCCCCGGAAGAACGCCGCCGGGAGGAGAGCAGTCGTCGTCAACAGCAGCGCAGCCATGGCGAGAACGCCCATGCCAATGCCGGCGGCCGCGAACTTCGCGCCCAGCAAGCGTTTGCGATGCGGTTCCCAAACAAGTTGTGACTCGATCGTTCCCGAACGCCACTCGGCACCGATCAGCGATGCCCCCACCAACACGCTGACCGCAGCAAGAATGGTCCCGAAGCCCGGTATGACGCCTTGGAAGCCGGTGCTCGGGCCCTCGTAGGTGGGGCCGTTCTCGGTGTTCTGAAACGGGTACCGCTCGGCGGACATCGCGCTCACCGCGGACCACGATTCGGTGCCGGTACCGGCCAGGATGCTCTGCAGATGAAACCGCTCGTCCAGCACGAACCACGCCGGGTCCGTCACGCAGTACCCGCTGGCCTCGGCCTCGGTCACCGTCGGGTCGTTTGCGTACATCGATACGCACTCTGCCTCTTGCTCGGCGGCCATGCGGTTGGCTTCGGTCATGTCCGGCAAGCTGTCGGCATGCGTGAAGAAGTTCACCGTGCCGATGGCCACGATGACGAGGCCGAGGATGGCCACGGTTGCCTTGGTCAACCTACGAAGACGAAGACGTCGGAATTCAACGGCGAGCAGACGCATGGCGAACCTGTGCTTTCTGTGCTTCCGGTTGGAAGGACGTGTGACTTTCCGCTTGGGTAATTGCGAGGAACGCCTCCTCGAGGCTGACACCGTCCACTCGAAGGCCCGTGAGGTACAGGCCGGCCTCAGCCAGAGTCCGGTTTATCCCGGCCGCCTGGTCCTTCGACGCCACCACGACGATCTCGTCGGTTTCGATGTTCAGGTCGGCCTGGAATCCGGCAACGGCCAAGCATGCAATCGCCGCAATCGGGTCGTCGATCGTGACGACGACCTTTTTGGTCGAAGCAGCGTCGATGATTTCTGCCACGGTGCCGGACATGACCTTGTGTCCGTTCTGCACGATGATCACGTGATCGCACATCTGCTGAATCTCCGACAGCTGGTGGCTCGAGACCAGCACGGTGCGGCCTTCGGCACCGAGCCTGCGGATGAGCCGACGCATATCGCTGATGCCAGCGGGGTCCAAGCCGTTGGACGGCTCGTCGAGGATCAGCAACTGAGGATCGCGCAGCAGCGCAGCGGCGATGGCCAGGCGTTGCTTCATACCCAGCGAGTACGACGCAACGGTGTCGTCGGCCCGGTCGGTCAATTCGACGAGTTCCAATACCTCGGCGCACCGTCCGCGAGAGACAGATCCCATCTGCGCGAACAGTTCAAGGTTCTGCTGCGCAGACAGGTTCGGGCTGAACTTCGGCGACTCGACCAGCGCTCCTACTCGGGCGATGACCGAGCCGAGATCGTTGGTCACGTCGGAGTCGAACAGCTTCGCGGTACCCGCAGTGGGCCGCACGAGACCGAGCAGGCAACGAATGGTCGTCGTCTTACCGGCGCCATTGGGACCGAGAAACCCGTACACGCCTGGGCCGGGAATCTCGAAGTGCAGATCGTCGATCGCGACGGTCGTGCCCTTTCGGCCGCGGTACTCCTTGCGGAGGCCGACAACCTCGACGATGTTGGTCATGTCACTCCTTGGCGTGACTCGTGGTGGTCGAGCGGGTCGCTCTCCCTTTGCATATTCCAGCTGGCGGCGGGTTGGTCCGCATGACGTAGTCCCGTGCACCGTGGTGACACATTCATGTCATCCACGCGGGCCCGGGTCAGGCTCCGCCGACGTAGGTCAAACCGACGATCTGTCCGGCGTTCACGTCCGGGTGAAATTCGAAAGCAGCGGCGTCGTTCGACACGAGACATTGTGTTCGGCCGTCGAACTCCGAACAGCTCACCGACTCGTAGGGGCCACCACCGATCATGAAGTCGCGGGTGTCGAGGGTTGCGTCGGGAGCCAGGGTGGCCACGGCAGCAGCGTCCCGCTCGTTGACCTTCGCGATGAACGCTTCAGCGAACTCCACGACCGACTGATCCGAAACGACCCCGTCAACAGACGTGGTCGCCACAATCTCGGCTACCGCCGTGGTCGCGACCTTGTCGACGATCACCGTCGTCGACGTCTCTGTCGCCGGAGGTGCCTCGGTGCCAACGACGTCCGAGAGATCATCATTCGAGTCTCCACACGCACCGAGCAACAGCCCGCTTACGACCATCAAAGCAACAAACGTCCTGTTCATCTCTTCCTCATGCACTCTGTGAGGCCGGCGTCCGTGCCGGCCCGTTCCTCAAAGTGTGCGGGGGCGTTCCGAGCCCGGCATGGCGCGTTGCTGCTCGCTTCAGTGACGTGACCGTGTCATTGCGCCGGCAACGCGGTGCAGATCAGCGGGTGCGGATGAACCTGTTTCGGAGTCGCGCAACCTTCGATGCCACATAGTCCTGACCCCAGAGCGCCATGTTGGCGCTTCGCCGCCGAAGGGTCTCGCCCGAGGTCAACGGATCGCCGCCAACCCGAGCGGCGTTTGTCGTCGGCAAGGCACGAAATCGATCTCGATCGCACGCCAGACTGATCATGTCGCCGAAGACGCGGTTGACGAGGGCGATAGGAACGGCGACGTCGTGCGAAAAGCCGGCGAGGCCCGACCGAACAATCACCGCAGCGATGTTCCCGTCGCGCACCAAGAATCCCTCGACCTCGCCCAGCAGTCGGTCGTTGCAGCTGACGACCGAACTCTTGCGTCGAATCTCGCAGTCGGACTTCGCCACCGCGCCATCCGCGCCGCTCGCCACGAAGCCATCGACGCCTTCGTCCAAGTAGTACGGCAGACGAAGGACGCTCTGCATCTCGATGCGGTGATCGGTGGACGAGGGGATCGTCCTCGACCGGACGTAGTCGGTTTCGAGCACCCGCTGAAAGCTCCGAAGGTGGGCGCGGGTCACATCAGCACGCAGTCCTCGACCGCTCTGTTCGAGGAGCCACATCGGAATCCGGCGTTGCTGGTGGTGATCACCCTCGCCTTCGGCAACCACGAACGTCACGCTCTGGTCGATCGGGTCGAGAACAGCATCGACGACCGCGCCAAAGGTGCCGTCCGAGGCCTCCAACGGTGCGCCTTGTCGAATATCCACATCGCCTCCGGTCGGTCGACTCTAGGCGATCGGAGACCCGACCTGCGCGCTGTGTCCATCGCTCGGTTCGGTTTCTCAGTACGGTCGGCGCATGACACACGAGGCCGCGCGACCAGCCATCGACCATCTCGAGCAACTCGTGCACGCCCAGGCGACAGCGCTCGATCTCATCGGGCAGAACGTCCCGATCGGGACCGTACTCGACGAACTCTCAAAGCTCTTCGAGGAGCAGTTCAGCGGCTCCATCGTCGCCATCATGTTGGTCGACGCCACCGACAAGTCGGTACGAGTCGGTTGGGCTCCCGGCATCACACCGGGCTTGCGAAGGGCTCTCGAGGGCATCCCGATCGAGAAGGCGTCACTCTCCTGCGCCGCGGCGGCCGCGAGCGCCGAGGTCGTCATCGGCGATATCGGGAACGACGCCGGCTGGACGGCTATCCGCAATGTTGCCCATGACGCGGGCGTGGAGGGATGTTGGTCGGTGCCGATCGTCAGCTCGGACGGCAACGTGCTCGGCACGTTCGACTCGTACTGGCCAACCGCCAGAAGGCCCCGGGGGCGCGACCTCTGGGTCCAACAGCAGTACGCCCGACTCCTCCAGGTCACGATCGAGCGATACCGCACGGTCGAACACATCACCGACATCCTCGCGGAGGAGCGGCGGCGGATAGCGGGCGACCTCCACGACGACTCGATCCAAGCCATCACGGCCGTCGGGCTGCGGTTGCAGCGGCTGCTGGCCAGCGCGACTCCAGGCCAACGGGAACTCCTCAACGACGTCCTGCAATCGGTCAACGACGCCGTCGAACGCATGCGCCACATGCTCTTCGAACTTCATCCGCCGGCGCTGGATGAGGACGGGCTCGAATCGGCACTCGATATGTATCTCGACGAGACGTTCGACCAGACCGACATCGCCTGGTCCCTGCGCTTCGACGTCGGCGAGGATCCGACGCCCGCCGCCGCCGCCCTTGCCTACCGCCTTTCGAGCGAGGCGATCACCAACGTCATCAAGCACTCCGGTGCGACCAACATCTCCGTCACGGTGCGCGACGATTCCGACGGGATCTTGGTCGAGATTTCCGACGATGGCGTGGGATTCGATCCTCTTGATGTGCCACGAAAACGGGCGGGGCACCTCGGCATCACCAACGCGGCGTACCTCGCGCATCGGGCGGCCGGCCGCTGGCGGATCGACTCCACGATCGGTGAGGGGACGCTCGTGTCGTTCTGGCTGCCGAGCGGCATGCTCTGACCCATGCGCGGTTCGACCGTCGCTCAGTCGTCGATCGAGATGATTCGCGACTTGATCGCCATGACCACCGCATCGAGTTTGGTGTGGGCCTCGAGCTTGGCCATGGCGTGGCGGAGGTGGTTCTTGACGGTGTGCGCACTGAGGAAGAGTTTGGTCGCGATCTCGTCCGGTGACAGCCCGTCGGCGATCGCTTGGAGCACCTCGACTTCTCGGTCGGTGAGCTCGCCTGCTTCGACTTGGTCGAAGCGGCGGAGATGCACGAGGTGTTTGAGCACGTCGCGGGTGAAATACGTGTCGCCGCTCGCCGCTGCCTCAACCGCCGCCACCAAATCCGATTGGTCGGCATTCTTCGAAACAAAACCGCAGCACCCGGCATCGAGTGCTTGCCCGAGCACCCGCCGGTCGTTGGCCGAGCTCACCATGACAATCGCCGGCGGATCGTCATTGGCGCGGAGTGCGCTCGCCGCTTCGACGCCGGTGCCGTCGGGGAGCCGATAGTCCATGAGCACAACCTCAGGCCGGCGTTTTGCGACGAGTTCGAGCGCTCCTGACACCGATCCGGCTCGGCCGATGACTTCCACCCCCGGGGCATCGTCGAGCAGAGCCTGCAGTCCGAGCGCCACCATGTCGTGGTCATCCACGATGACCACGGTCACGGCGCCACTGTCTGCTTTGGGATCCACCATCACACTCTAGGAGCCGACTGGCCAAGCGCTCCATGACGCAAGTACGTCAGGCGGACGCCGCGCCGCTGCTGCCATAGTGACCCCATGCGTGATCCTGCGGCTGTCGAACCCGAGTGCGGTGTCGTCGTTGCGGATGACGACGATGCTGTTCGAGAGGCGCTCGGCAATCTCATCGAGGCGCATCCGGCATTCAGCGTGGTGGGCAGGGCACCGGACGGGTTCGAGGCAGCCCGCCTTTGCGGCGACAAGCAGCCACGACTGGCGGTCGTCGACGTCATGATGCCGGGCGGTGGCGTCGCCGCGGTCGCTGCGATTCACGCGGTCTCGCCGGGCACGGTCATCGCCGCCTACACCGCCCGTTCCGACCGACGAACCCGCCAGCAGCTGATCGCCGCCGGCGCCGCCGAAGTCTTTGCCAAAGGCGACGCAATCGACTTGGTCAGCGAACTCCAGCACCTCATCGACGCAAAAGCCTGACGTCAGGCCGGCGTTGCCTCGGCCAGCCGGGCGTGGAGCCGGCCTCGGAGTTCGTCGGCGTCGTAGGCGCGGTAACTCCGATGCTTGCGGACCTGCCGCGTACCGACGGCGGCAACCCCGACCAGACCCGCGATGCCGAGTAGTTTCCATAGCCGCATAGGGAAAGACTAACCGCATGCCTCCAAGCCCGACCTCCTTCGCCGACGCGAGCGGCGAAGCAAGAACCGGCGACGTGTGGTTGTTTCGCGGCACATCCCTGGCCGACAAGGCGATTCGCACTGCGACGAACAGTCCGGTGAACCACGTGGCCATGGTCATCGCGATCGAGGACCTCCCGCCGCTGGTGTGGCATGCCGAGCTCGGCCACTCCATTCCGGACGTCTGGACCGGCACCCACCAGCGCGGCGCCCAACTTCACCTGCTCGACGACGCGGTGCGCACCTGGTGCAATCGGTACGGGCAGCAAGCGTTCACTCGACAAATCAGTCTCGACGTCACGTCCGCCCAGGAGGACGAGGCGCTCCGCGTGGTGAACGAGTTCGACGGTCGCCAGTTTCCTCGCACCGGCAGCCTGGTGAAGCGATGGCTCATGGGGCGAGCTCGCAAGCCCGCCACGCTCGAGTATCTGTACTGCGCCGAACTCGTGGCGATCACCTACGAGCGAATGGGTCTGCTCGAGCCTCGTCGCCCCGCGAACTGGTACGACCCCGGCAAGTTCTGGAGCGGCGACAAACTGCCGCTGATCGGGGCGTCTCTCGGTCACGAGCTCGCGATCGTGGACATTCCCGGCGGCTACCCCGGTGACGACGTCCACGCGCCGAACGCGACACCCCGGACACCGCGCTCTCGCTTTTCACGATTCCGGCGCTAGCCACAAGGTTTCTGCGTCGCAGCCGGTGAAGGACGTGGATGTGTGTCGCCGCTGACACGTTCACGTCATGGGGGCGCGCCGACGAGCGAGCAGAATGGAGAGATGAACGCCCTTGCGCTGACCGAAACCCCCGGTCCGCTCCGCACCCTCGCCCACCTTGCCGATCACGGACTCTTCATCATCGTCGTGTTGGCCGTCGCCTTCGCGGCAACCAAGATCATGCGCTTCGGCGTCACCGTCACGATCTCTCTGCTCGCTCGCCGCAGTCGGAAGGGCGCAAAGAACTTCTGGCTCGTCCGCATGCCGCGGGCAATGTCGGAAACCGACGACATTGCCGATCTACGCCGCGACCAGCGGGTTCGCGCCGCCAGTCTCATGCTGAGTCGCGTCGCCAGCATCAGCATCTGGATGCTGTCCCTGATCGCAATCCTCGCCGGCCTCGATGTTGACATCGTCTGGGCCGTCAGCTCCGCCGGCTTCCTCGGTGCGGCGGCCGCCATCGGGGGCCAACACTCCGTCCACGACTATTTGAACGGCCTGCACATCCTCCTCGAAGACCGCTTCGGAGAAGGCGACGTCATCGAGGTGACCAATGCTGCCGGGCTCGTCCGCACGGGGACCGTCGAACGGCTCGGTACGTTCAGCACCCGCCTGAAGGGTGAGAACACCACATGGCACCTCTCCAACCGCACCCTCGCCGAAGTGAGCAACCTCAGCCAGCGCGCCAACCCGATCGAGTTCGGGATCGCCCTCGACAATCATGTGGCCGCAACCCAGGTCGAGGCGGCGATGGTCGAGTCGCTCCACACCACGATGGCCGACTCGAACTCGAGCGTCGTCGTCGACGGCGTCGAACTGGTCGAATCGACCCCGACGGGCCAGCATCACTACCGAGTGGTCGCCCGTACGACGGCCGCACTCGACACCGGTCAACATCAAGCGCTCGAAACCGACCTCATGAATCGGCTCGGCACGATCGACTTCGGGCGCGAACCGGGTTCCCGGTAGCTGTTCCTGACCGTCGGTAACCCGACGGTCGAATGCAGCTAACTCTCGACGAGGATCAACGCGATTCGGCTCGCCGCCGAGCGCCTTCGATGTCGGCCCCCGCGCGCAACAAGCTGCCGCGCAGGCTGCACTCGGCGATCTCGACGGGAGGGGCGACTTCCGTGACGATGATGTCGACCAGGTCCTGAAAGACCTGGCCGGTCTTCGACTCCGGAAACTCGAGCGCAGCCGGCGAACCGGAATCGCCGCCCGCGGCAACCGCCGCATCGAGCGGAATCGACCCGAGAAGGGGCACGCCGATGCTGTCGGCGAGTTCTTGTCCCCCACCGGAGCCGAACACCGCAGTGACCGTGCCATCGGCGTCCACGGATGGACCCATGTTCTCGATGACGCCGGCGACCCGCAAGAAGCCCTTGCGAGCCATGTCGGCCGCGCGGGCCGCCACCTGTTGCGCGGCCATGGTCGGTGTGGTCACGATCAGCACATCGGTGCGGGGCAGCATCCGAGCGAGTCCCATCTGGATGTCGGAGGTACCCGGCGGCATGTCGATGAGCAGATAGTCGAGGTCGCCCCACAGCACATCTTCGAGGAAGTGCTGGACGGCGCGGTTCAGCATCATGCCGCGCCACATGATTGCCTCGGTCTCGTTGGCGCCGGAGATCGACCCCATCGACACCATGCGGATTTCGCCGTCACCGATGACGCGTACCACCGGCTTCATGCGCGTCTTGCCCGCACCGGCCCGTTCGCCCTCGATCTCGAGGTTCATGCCGAGGAGTTGGGGCATCGAGAAGCCCCCGACGTCGGCGTCGAGAACGCCGACGGTGTAGCCCCTCTGGGCGAGGAGAACAGCGAGGTTTGCGGTGACCGAAGACTTGCCGACGCCACCCTTGCCGGACGAGATGGCCAGGATGCGACACGTCGCGGGAATGTCGGTTTCGAGCGCGCTGTCGCGGGCCTTCCAGCGAGCCCGCGACATGACATCGCTCCGCTCGGTGGCGTTCATCTCTCCGAAGTGAATCTTGACGACGTCGATGCCCGGCAACGACCCGACTCGAGCCTTCGCGTCTCGCATGAGTTGCGCACGGAGCGGACACCCGGCCGTTGTCAACGCGATCGTGACGTGCATCTCGGCACCGTCGCGACGTTCGAGCCGCTTCACCATGCCCAGGTCGACCACATTGTCGCCGAGTTCGGGATCGATCACCCCGCGCAGTGCGTTGAGAATCGCGTCCTTGTCGACATCGTCACCGACAACTTCGGGATCGGACACCTTCGGTGTCGGTGGCTCGGCGATCTCGGGCGCCTCGTCGGTCTCGTCGATGGGGGCCGCCCCTTCGGCTTCGGCCGTCGGTTCGGTCACATCATCCCCAACTCGAGCTGAGCCACATCGGACAGCCGCGACAC
>CBESNZ010000018.1:0-18364 GCA_965531045.1 uncultured Acidimicrobiales bacterium | reverse complement strand
CATCCGTTCGCACCCGCCGACCAAACCGCCGGATATCGCGAGCTGATCTCCGAACTCGAGTCGCAGCTGGTCGAGATCACGGGGTACGACGCGGTCTCGCTCCAACCCAACGCCGGCTCCCAGGGCGAGCTCGCCGGCCTTCTGGCAATCGCCGCGTTCCACCGGGCCAACGGCGACGACGAACGGACCATCTGCCTCATCCCGTCGTCGGCCCATGGCACAAATGCCGCCTCGGCCGTGATGGCCGGCATGCAGGTGGTCGTGACCGAATGCGACGACATGGGTAACGTCGACATCGACGACCTCCGGGCCAAGATCGAAGCGCATTCGGCACAACTCGCAGCGCTCATGATCACCTATCCGTCGACGCACGGTGTGTTCGAGACCAACGTGCGCGACATCTGTGCACTGGTCCATGAGCACGGCGGGCAGGTGTACCTCGACGGCGCCAACCTCAACGCGATGGTCGGTGTCGCCAAGCCGGGCAAGTTCGGAGCCGATGTCTCGCACCTCAACCTGCACAAGACCTTCTGCATCCCCCACGGCGGCGGCGGGCCGGGCGTCGGGCCCATCGGCGTCGGTGCCCACCTCAGGCCGTACCTGCCCGGCCACCTCGACATCGATGGAGGCAACGCGAAAGTGGGCGCGGTGTCGGCCGCTCCGTTCGGGTCCGCCGGGATCTTGCCGATTCCCCACACCTACATCTCGTTGATGGGCGCCGACGGCCTACGCCGCGCCACCCAGGTGGCAATTCTGGCCGCCAACTACATCGCCTCGCGCCTCAAATCGCATTTCCCGGTGCTCTACACCGGACCCAACGACCTCGTGGCGCACGAGTGCATCCTCGATACCCGCATCGCGAAGGACGCGGCCGGCATCTCGGTCGACGACATCGCCAAGCGGCTGATCGACTATGGATTCCACGCGCCGACCGTTTCGTTCCCGGTCGTCGGCACGATGATGGTCGAGCCGACCGAATCCGAGAGCAAGGCGGAACTCGACCGATTCTGTGATGCGATGATCGCCATTCGCGCCGAGGTCGACCTCGTCGCCAGCGGCGTCTGGCCCGCGGACAACAACCCGTTGGTCAACGCGCCGCACACCGCCGAGTACCTCGCGGTCGACGAATGGCCGCACCCCTACTCTCGCGAAGTCGCGGTATTCCCGGTCCCCGAACTGCGACGGATGAAGTACTGGCCCGTCGTCAGCCGCATCGACGGCGCGCACGGCGACCGCAACCTCATCTGCGAATGTCCCTCAATAGACGAATTTCGTTAACCCGCTCATTCTTCGCTTCCGAGCTTTTATCTGGTGCTGGCGCCAAGCCGACGCCAGCTGGCCGCCATCGGTCGCCAAGGCCTTCGAGGCAAGTACTTTTCCACCATGGGTGAACAATCAGTTTCTGGGCAGCGTGATGCAATCGTCGAGCGGGATGGTCACATCATGACCATCACCATGAACAGGCCGCACAAGATGAATGCGCTTTCCGGGCAGATGCTGGTGCGCATGTACGACGCGTATGAAGAAGCCTCGAACGATCCCGAGATTCGCTGCATCATCGTCACCGGTGCCGAGGGCAATTTCTGCTCGGGGGCCGACCTCAAGGCAATGTCCGGGGCCATCGACCCCGACGGCGATCCCCTCGATACGAAACCACGGATGGCGGCAGACCCTGACCTGGTCTACAAGGCGCTCTTCCGCCACTACCGGCCCACCAAGCCGATCATCGCTGCCGTCGAAGGCGTGGCGATCGCCGGCGGAACCGAGTTGCTACAGGCGATGGAAATACGGGTAGCCGGGCGACACGCGAAGTTCGGCGTGTCCGAGGCGCGGTGGTCGCTGTACCCGATGGCCGGCTCAGCCGTCCGCCTCCCACGACAGATTCCGTACACGCAGGCCGCAGAGATCTTGCTCACCGGCAAACACATCAGTGCCGATGAAGCGTTGGCAATTGGACTGATCGGGCACGTCGTACCCGACGGCGAAGCACTCGGCAAGGCGCGTGAGATCGCAGAGGTCGTTGCGGCCAACGGGCCGCTCGCCATCGAAGCGATCACGCGCACCCTGCACGAGTGCGACGGCATGGAGCTCGAAGAAGCTCTCCGCCACGAGTGGAGTTATGGCAATGCCGTCTTTGCGAGCAATGACGCAAAGGAAGGCCCAAAGGCGTTCGCCGAAAAGCGAACCCCCAACTTCACTCGGTCGTAGGGGTCGTTGCCTCGGTGGCTACTTCTGTGAGTCCTGGGCGTCGAAAGCGACGGTGCCGGTCTCGGGCACGATCAGGCACAACGCGTCACGGTCGGATTGGGCCCAACCCTCCTCGGTCGGCGTGAAGGCATCGATGTACAGAGCCGAGTCGGAGTACGGGACGCCGACGAACGATTCGAACCGCTCGCCGCATGCCTCCCATGCCGACTCCAGAACGGCCATCTCTTCGTACAGGCCGGTATAGGGCACGCGGACCGTGGCGAACTTCTGGGCGTCGTGGGGATCGGTACACGGCACGGCCTCGACCGACGTGACGAACTCCTCTGACGGGATCATGAAGCAGTCGCCATCTTGCATGGCGAAGACACCGAGGCCGCCGGCCTCGGTGATGTCACCGCTGTTGTCGCGGGTGGTGTCATCGCCGGTGGCGGTCACGCCGCCAAAGATCGCGACGCCGGCGACGGCTGCACCGCCGACCAGTCTTCCAATTGCGCTCACGGGGATCCTCTTTCAGGTCTTGAAACGAAGAGGCCGCCCCTTCGCACGTCCAGACCTTCGACCCGAATCACCGATCGCTTTACCGAGAATCGAACAGGTCAGCCGATCTTGCCGCCTTCGGCGATCCACTTCTCGACGACGTCCTGGGCTTCTTTCGGGTTGTAGACGTCCTCCTCGTAGCTCCACTTCCCGCCGCCTGCGTAGTGCAATTGAACGAACACATCGAACCCGCGGTCCTTGTCCGGATCGCGGTCTCCGGGGGTGGCGTCGGGCAACACGTTGGGGATCACGGAGACGACACGGTTGCCGTCGATCATCGCAAACGTCGACGGAAACTCCATCGAGGGGAACGGCCCCATCGTCTCGGTGATCCACGCCCGGATCTGATCCTGGCCGTCGAAACGGCCGTAGTGGTGTTCGTAGTATTTGGCATCGTCGGTGAATTGGTCGGCCCACTGATCCCAATCGCCGGTCGCCACGGCGATACGCCCCCGTTCGCGATACTTGTCGAATTCTTCTCGGACCTCGGCCTCGGGAAACACGTCGGTGGACGGCGCCGGCTGCCAGTCGGCGATGCCCTGCAAGGTGTGATCCGGAGGCGTATCCAAGCGGCCGCCGTCGGTGAACCACTCGGTCCAAACCCGCTCTGCATCAGCCGGATTGTAGAAGTCGGCCTCCCAGTTCCACTTCCCCTCACCCGCATATCCGAGCACGGTGGTGTTGGGAAATCCGTAGCGCTTTCCGGTACCGGTGGGGTCGGGCAGATTGTTCCAAATGTAGAACGCGACCTTGTCGTCGGCCACAAGATGCCAATCGATCCAAAGCGTCATCGACTTGTACTCCGCCATACAGGCCTGAATCCACGAGGAGATCTCGGATCTACCGTGGAAGTTGCCGAGGAAATGCTCCTCATACAACGCATCATCGGTGAAGAGGTCGGCCCAACCGGCCCAGTCATGGCGCTCTACACCCCGCTTACGAAACTCTGTAAATGCGTCTTCGATTTCAGTCGTGTCGAACCTGCTCATCGCGGTATTCTCCTTCTAGGCGGCTTCTATTGTTTTGAAACTTTCGGCCCCCTTCGTGCGTCTCGAAGTAGCATGGTGAGGTTTCAGACGCAAAACACAGGTCGTTCGGCTCATTTCACCGCCGAACGCCCACAGGGATACTAAAGACATGGTTTTGATCGATACGGCGGCGATGGGCCGCGAGATTGCGGGCTCGCAAAGAACAGCACGACAACTCCGCCTCTTCGGCGCGCCATATCACGCCGTAACCGCCCACGACCTCATCGACGAGATCGAATACGTCATAGCGAAAGACCTTCGACGCGTCATCGCGTCACAGAACCTGCACGGCGTCCACACGTACCTGTCCGACGCGTCCTATCGAGCACTCCACGAATCGCACGACACCCTCGTCCATATCGACGGCATGCCGCTGGTCTGGGCCGCGAAGGCCCGGGGTCACGAACTCAACTCCACGTATCGCACCGCATCGATCGATTGGATCTACGATCTCCTCGATTTGGCGTCGGAGCGTGGTTGGCGGGTGTTCCACCTCGGATCTCCGCCCGAGGTGAGCGACATCGGTTTGGCAAAGCTGCAGGATCGATACCCGAACCTCTCCATCGGCGGTCGTGACGGATACTTCGACGTCGACCCCACCGGCCCGGAGAATCGCGATGTTCTCCGCCAGATCGAAACGTTTGCGCCTGACATCTTGCTGGTCGGTATGGGTATGGGCCGCCAAGAACGTTGGATCCTGCAGAACCTCGAGCGGCTCCCGGCCAACGCCATCATCACCACCGGCGCAATGATGGAACTCATCTCCGGCCAGCTCACCATCCCGCCACGGTGGATCGCCCGTTTGGGATTTGAGTGGCTCTACCGCCTGGTGAGCAACACCGGCGCCGTCGCCGATCGCTACTTGGTCGAACCGTTTCAGATCATTGGGCTGTCGCGCCGACGCCGACGCCAAATCGCGCGCCGCTAGCGCACGCCTACATGCCCATACTTCTCACCGCCGACGACTTCGGCTTTGACGACGACACGGTGTCGGCCACCATCGAGTGTCTCGAATCGGGCAGCGTCACCAACGCGTCGTTCATGGCGAACATGCCGGCGACCGCCCGGGCCGGCGCGTACGCCGTCGCGAATCCGCAGTATTGCTACGGCGTGCATCTCACCCTCACTCGAGATTCTGTCGAGTCGCCGGTCCTCGGTCCCGACGCCGTCCCCGGCCTCGTCGACGACGATGGCCTGTTCCTCACCGGTCGCGATGCGCAGCTTCGAGCGATACGCGGCGGATATCCCGGCGAGCAAATTCGGGCCGAGATGATCGCGCAGATCGCACAGATCCGCGACCTCGGCGTGCCCCTCGACTACGTGGACTCGCACAAACACCTGCACAAGTTCCCCGTGTTCAGTCGCGAACTCCCCGCCATCCTCGACGCGTTCGACATCAAGACGGTTCGGCGAATGCAAACCCACTGGGAGGGTTCTGCAAGCCTCAAGCCAACGGTGTGGCTCAACCGACTCTGGCGTGAACGCATCACCAACCGCTTCGTCAGCAGCGACCACTTCTTCATGGCCGACGGCACCGAGGACCAATCGTGGTGGGACACCGTTCCGCTCGACTTGCCCGGCAGCCTCGAAGTCGGGGCCCACCCCGGCTTCACCCAGCCATGGCGGATCAACGAAAAACGGGGTCTCGACGCGCTCCGCGACCGTATGGCAACACAGGGATTGACGCCGGCGCGCTGGCGCGACCTCACCGCTCCCTGATTGAATCAGAACCGGTTCTCATCTGAGCCGGTCCGCAAAGCCTACGAAAGACCCGGGATGGACATCGATCTCACGTCCGATCAGCGCGCGCTGCAAATGGAACTACGGGAGTACTTCAGTGCATTGATGACCCCCGAGGTCAAAGCCGGCACCGGGAGCGCCGAGTTCGAGGAGAGCAAGGCCTACAAGAGCCTGATCAAGCAGATCGGCTCTGACGGTTGGCTCGGCGTTGGTTGGCCCAAGGAGTACGGCGGCAAGGGCTTCACTCCCGTCGAGCAGTACATCTTCTTCAACGAGTCCCAGGCGGCCCACGTGCCGATTCCGTTCCTGACCACCAACACCGTGGGCCCGACCATTCGGAACTTCGGCACGCAGGAACAGAAGGATTTCTTCCTCAACAAGATCCTGGCGGGCGAGATGCACTTCTCGATCGGCTACTCCGAACCCGAAGCGGGCACCGACCTGGCATCGCTCGAGACCAAGGCGGTGAAGGACGGCGACGAGTGGGTGATCAACGGCCAGAAGCTCTACACCTCGCTTGCCTACAACGCCGACTACATCTGGTTGGCCGCTCGCACCGACCCCGATTTGCCCCGACACAAGGGCATCACGATGTTTCTGGTACCGACCGACACGCCGGGCTTCAGCATCGCCCCGTTCGAGACGTTCGGCCCGGCGCACACCACCGCAACGTTCTACGACGACGTCCGAGTACCCGAGTCGGCGATGGTGGGCGAGCTCAATGGTGGGTGGAGCCTCATCACCAACCAGCTCAACCACGAGCGGGTCTCGCTCTTCGCTTCGGGCCGACTGCTCCAACTGATGGAAACGGCGGTCGACTGGGCGAAGACCACCACCCTTGCCGACGGACGACGGGTGATCGATCAAGAATGGGTGCAGGTGAAGCTGGCGGAGTGCACGGCTCTGGTTCATCACCTCGATCTGCTCAATTGGAAGGTGGCCTCGGACAACTCGGCGGGAAGCATGAATCCTGCGGAATCGTCGGCGGTGAAGGTGCACGGCTCCGAGTCGATGCACCGGATCTACTTGCTCCTCACCGAGGTGGCCGGCGCAACCGGGCACCTACGAGGCGACAAGGGCTCCGAAGACTTCATCTCCTCGATCGAGTCCAGCTACCGCAGCGTCTGGGTGCTGACCTTTGGCGGCGGAACCAACGAAGTACAGCGAGACATCATCGGCATGGCCGGCCTCGGTCTGCCCCGCGAACAACGTCGAAAGTAAGGACCCGGGACGCACTATGGACTTTCAACTCTCCGAAGAACAGCAGGCTGTCGCAGACCTGGCCACCCAGATCCTCACCGACAAGGTCGACATCGAACGTCTGATGGCGGTCGAGGCGTCGGGCGAGTGGTTCGACCGGGACGCCTATGCCGAGCTGGCCAAGGCCGGGCTCGTCGGCATCGCCCTCTCCGAGGATGTCGGGGGCGGCGGACTCGACATCGTGGCGTTCGGTCAGGTGCTCGTTGCGCAAGGCGCAACCGTGGCGCCCATGCCGCTGCTGCCAACCGCCGTCGCCGCCCTGGCCATCGACCGGTTCGGTGCCACCGAGCTGCGACAGGCGATCCTCCCCGGCGTCTGCGATGGCTCGACCGTGCTGAGCATTGCGATTCAGGAGTTGCACGACGACCAGCTGTTCAACCCTCGCACCACCTTTGCCGACGGCAAGGTGTCCGGCACCAAGGTGGTCGTCGAATTCGCCGACCACGCGTCCCATTTGGTGGTCACCACCGACGTCGGATTGGTCCTCGTCGATGCGACCGACGACGGCATCGCAAAGACCGAGGTCACCTCCACCCGCAAGGAGCCCCTCCACGAGATGACCTTCGACGCCGTTCCGGGCGAGCTGCTCGAGGGTTCGTCCGCACAATGGCTCGTCGAGCGGGCCCAGGTGTGTCTGTGCGCCATCCAGTTGGGCGTCACCGATGCGGCGCTCAAGCTCACCGCCAAATACACCTCCGAGCGAGAGCAGTTCGGCCGCCCGGTCGCCACCTTCCAGGCGGTCACACAGAATCTGGCGAACCAGTACATCAACGTGGGGGGCATTCGCCTCAACGCATTGAACACGCTGTGGAAGCTCGCCAACGGTGTCGACGTCACCACCGACCTGCCCGTCGCGAAGTGGTGGGCATCTGAGCGAGCCAGCGAAGTTGCGCACGCCACCCAGCATTGCCATGGCGGCATGGGGGTGTCGGTCGACTACCCGCTGTACCGGTACACCCTCTGGAACAAGCACCTCGGCGTTTCGCTCGGCGCCGGCACCCAGCAGCTCCGTCACCTCGGCGCCGCTCTCGCCGCAAGCTGAGAGAAGCCGCAGCTAGCCTGCGCCAATGCCTTTCTCCACCAGCGAGCTCACACCGTGCTGCGTGCCAACGCCCCCGGCGGAGCCGGTCCAATGAATGCAGCCGGCGCCGGTCCAATGAATGCAGCTTTCTTGGGACTCGGGGTCATGGGCTATCCCATGGCCGGACACCTGGCGGCGGGCGGCCACTCGGTCACGGTGTACAACCGATCGCCCGCCAAAGCCGAGGCGTGGATTGGCGATCACCCCGGATCGGCTGCGGCAAGCCCGGCCGATGCCGCCAACGGCAACGACTTCGTGTTCGTCTGTGTCGGCAACGACGACGACGTACGGTCGGTGGTCCTCGGCGCCGATGGGTGCCTCTCCGCCATGGCACCGGGCACGGTCCTGGTCGATCACACGACGGCCTCCCCCACCCTGGCCCGCGAGCTCCACTCGGCCGCCGCAGCTGTCGGTGTCGGATTCATCGACGCACCCATCTCCGGCGGTTCTGCCGGCGCGGAGAACGGCTCGCTCACCGTCATGTGCGGCGGCGACCGAGCGGACTTCGACCGGGCCTCACGCGTCATCGGGGCCTACAGCAAAGCGTGCAACCTCATCGGCGGACCGGGTTCGGGACAGCTGTGCAAGTGCATGAACCAGATCGCCATTGCGGGGATGGTGCAAACCCTCTCCGAGGCCGTGAACTTCGGCCAACGGGCCGGACTCGACCTCGACGCCGTTTTCGACACCATCTCGAAGGGCGCGGCCGGTTCGTGGCAGATGTCGAACCGGGCCAAGACGATGGCCGACGAACATTTCAACTACGGGTTTGCCATCGAGTGGATGCGCAAGGACCTGGCCATCTGCATCGACGAGGCAACCAAGATCGGCGCCGACCTCACGGTCACCGAGTTGGTCGACGGCTACTACGCCGAGCTGATCGACGCTGGCCACGCCCGCTGGGACACGTCGTCGCTCGTGCACCGCCTGCAACATCCCGACTTCGCCGAGGAGGCCGAGTGAACCACCACAAACACTGCCCGGAATGCGGTGTCGAGGTCGACGCCGCCCTCCCCTACCAATGCCCTTCCTGTTCGACGTGGCAATGGGCCAACCCCAAGCCGTGTGCCGGGGCATTGGTCGAGCGCGACGGCCAGGTGTTGCTACTGAAGCGCGCGTTCGATCCGTGGAATGGCCACTGGGACATACCTGGCGGCTTCGTCAACGACGGTGAGCACCCCGCATTGGCAGCGCAGCGCGAGGTCTACGAGGAAACCGGTCTCACGGTGCCGCTCGTCGGCCTCCTCGGTATGTGGATGGACGTGTACACCGACACCCTTGAGGGTGACGCAGATCCCGTCGAACACCCGCTGACCACGCTCAACATCTATTACCTCGCGAACGGCGACGGCATCGACCTCGCCGCGTTGATCATCGACCGAAATGAAGCGACCGAGGCGGCATGGTTCGGGCCCGACGACCCGATCGAACCATTGGGCTTTCCGTCCCATTTTCCCGAGGTGCTGCAAACCTGGCGCAGCATCGCCCGAGGCCAACAGTCGTTGGGACCGGTCTAGGCCCTACGATCGGACGCTGACGAAGGGGCAGCAGCCGTGCAGGATTTTGACCTGATCATCATCGGAACCGGATCGGGCAACTCGATTCTCAGTTCCGACTTCGACGACATGAACGTCGCTCTGGTGGAGAAGGGCGTCTTTGGCGGCACGTGTCTCAACGTCGGTTGCATTCCTTCGAAGATGTTCGTGTACGCCGCCGAAATCGCCGAGCATGCCCGCCACGGCGAGCGACTCGGTCTCGATCTCAGCTTCAACGGCGCCGATTGGCCGAAGATCCGCGATCGGGTATTCGACCGGATCGACCCCATCGCCGCCGGCGGCGAGCAGTACCGCGTCGAGGAATGCGGCAACGTCACCGTGTTCAAGGGCGAGGGGAAGTTCATCGGCCCGAAAAGGCTGGCCGTCAACGACGAGATCATCACCGCCGACACCATTCTGGTGGCCGCAGGCGCCCGCTCCTTCACCCCCGATGTCCCCGGGTTGGCGGAGACGGGCTATCACACGAGCGACACCATCATGCGCGTCGACGAACTGCCCGAACACCTCATCGTGCTCGGCGGCGGTTTCATCGCCTCCGAGATGAGCCACGTCTTCGGTGGCCTCGGCTCGAAGGTCACCATCGTCAATCGCGGCTCCACGTTGTTGAAGGCCGAGGACGACGACATTCGGTTGGCCTTCACCGAGGCCTATCGAACGCGATTCGACGTGCTCACCGACACGCAGATTCTCGAGGTGCGGCGCACCGACTCCGGCGTGGAAGTCGACGTATCGGTGCTCGGCGACCACCGCACGTTGGTAGGCGATCAGATACTGGTGGCCATGGGTCGGGTTCCCAACGGCGACAGCCTCTGCGTGACCAATACGGGTGTCGAGGTCGACCACCAGGGCTACGTGGTGACCGACGAGTACATGCGCACCAACGTCGACGGTATCTGGGCGCTCGGCGACGTCACCAACCCGGCGCAGTTGAAGCACACGGCAAATGCCGAGGCGAAGATCGTGGCCCACAACATCATCCACCCGGACGATCTGCAGGCCAAGGATCTGTCCTTCACGCCGAGTGCGGTCTTCGGCTACCCCCAGGTCGCCTCGGTCGGCATGAAAGAGCGCGATTGCCGACTCGAGGACATCCCCTACGTGGTGAAAATTCAGCACTATGGCGACGTCGCCTACGGCTGGGCCATGGAGGACGACACGAGCTTCGTGAAACTCATCGCCCACGAACACACCCGCGAGTTGATCGGCGCCCACATCATCGGCCCTCAGGCATCGACGCTGCTGCAACAGCTGGTGCAGGGAATGCGCTTCGGTCAGACTGTCGACGAGATGGCCACCGGCCAGATCTGGACCCACCCGGCGTTGCCCGAGGTGATCGAGAACGCCCTGCTCGGCCTCTAGATCTCGCGCGCCGGGGCGTGCACGGTGCCCAAACCCCAGAGCACCGTCACCACCAACACTGCTCCGACGAACGAACCGGTCAGCGACAGCGCTAGGTCGCCGAGGGTGTCCTCGTAGGCCGTTGCGAACTCGTCGGGATTGCCCTTGATGAACGCGAAGTACTCGCCGATCTCCCACAGAATGTGGGTGATGGCGCCGTAGCCGACGGCCAGGCCGGCAACGTTCCATCGGGGAAGCCCGCGGTTGTAGCGCAGCGCCAGGCCGAATCCCGCTACCCAGGGCACCCAGTTGATGAAGTGCATGATGTCGTCGAACCAGCTGATCGTGTTGAACAGGTTCAACGCGTTGCCCAACGTGTCGAGCACAAACGGCATCGCCACGCAGATGTCGATCAGATGCGGGTACTTCTTCGGTCGCTTCGCTCCGAGGGCGAACACGACGATCGGCACCAGGATGATCGAGATCGGGTAGGTCAGTAGGCGCGAAGCGATGCCTTTCCCTGCGTACTGCTCGAGGTCGGGAAAGACCACCGCGTGAAGCAACAGCAGGATCAACGCTGCCTTCACCACCAGGTTGGCGAGAGCCAACGGCTTCTCGTCGAAAAAGTTCACAGAGTCCTCACGCTTCACCCAGCCCCATCGGCCACCGACGGCCACACTTCAGACTTGCATGTGGGCGCCGGAGCTGTTCGCATGGGCACAATGAAAGATCTCCAGGCAAAAACAGCAGTCATCACCGGCGGCGCGAGCGGCATGGGCAAGGCCTTCGCCAAGCGACTCGGCGACGCGGGCATGAACGTCGTCATCGCCGACATCGAAGAGCCGGTGCTCGACGAGACCGTCGCCGAGTTCGAAGCCGAGGGCATCACGGTGCTCGGCGTCGTCACCGACGTGTCGAAGGCAGCCGACCAGGAAGCGCTGCGCGACGTCGCGCTGGAGCGATTCGGTCAGATCAACGTCTTGTGTCTCAACGCCGGTGTGGCCGGCGGCAACGGTACGTTCGACGACCTCGTCGAGGCCGACTGGACGTGGACCCTGGGGGTCAACCTGTTCGGCATCACCCACGGTCTCACCGCCTTTCTGCCGCATATGAAGGAGCACGGCGACGGGCACGTGGTCATCACGGCATCGGTGGCCGGACTCACGTCGTTCCCCGGTATGGGCCCCTACAACGTGTCCAAGCACGCTGCGGTAGCGATTGCCGAAACCCTGTTCAGCGAGCTCCGCGACGCCGAATCCGGCATCGGCGTGTCGTGCCTGTGCCCCGGCTTGGTCATGACCGGCATCTTCCAGAGCGACCGCAATCGGCCCGAAACATTGACTCGCCCCGACCCCGTCGAACCAACCAGTCCCGAGGACGAAGCTCGGTTCGGCGCCATGATCGAGCTGATCGTCGCCAACGCCAAAGACCCGGCCCACGTCGCGGGCCTCGTGCACGACGCCATCCTCGCCAAGCAGTTCTGGATCTTCACCGACGAGGATTACACCGGAAAGATCAACGATCGCCTCGATTCGATCCGCGACCGTACCGACCCGCCGGCCAGGGACAACCTGCTTGAGCAATACGAGTAGGAGTTCAGTTCAGCTTGTAAACGCGCCGGGCGGTGCCGGAGAACATGGCGTCTTTCTCGTCTTCGCTGAAGTCGGCGACCATGGTCTTGGCGGCGTTCCAGAACAGGTCGTAGCTCACCGAGAACTTGTCGACCGGGAAGTTGCTCTCGAACATGCACCGTTCGGGGCCAAACGACTCGATGGCATGCCGGTAGTAGCGGCCCTGCGCCGCCACGAACTTGTCGAGGGTCGGCGGGCCGGTCTCGTGCCAGCCGAAGCCGTTGTCCGGCATGGCCAACCCACCGAGCTTTGCGACGGTGTTCGGACAGCTCGCGATGTCTGCGATGTCGAGCTTCCATTGCTCGAAGATCTCGTCCTGCTTGCCGGCAAAGCGACCGACCCCCAGGGGCGTGCCAAAATGGTCGAGCACCATCGTGGTGTCCGGGCAGGCCCGAGCCAGCTCGGCGAAGTCGGCGTTCTGGTGGTGGTAGTGCCACGAGTCGTAGGTGAAACCCCGTTCGCCCAGTCGGCGCACACCCGCCCGAAACGACTCGTCGGCGGCCCGGTCGGGGTCGGCCATACCGGGAATCGCCAGCGCCTCGGGCTCGAGCGCAGACGACAACGCATCGCGAATACCGCGGAAGCGGCCGCTCGCGGCCTCGACATGCGCGTCGAGAACCGCGTCGAGCGCAGGGTGCGCGAGGTCGGCGTGGCCGACGATCGCCACGATCGGAGCGGCTGCGGGGTGCTCGGTCGCCAACGCCTCGGCCCGGGCCGCCACGAACTCGGTTTCACCGATCACCCGTAGGTGTTCGGGGCCGTCGGGGCGATAGGCCGCATGGCATTCCATGAAGACGGTCGCGGCGACGTTGTGGCCCGAGCCCGTGTCAGCCGCGAGATCGGCAATGGAATACGGCAGCGCACCGCCCGGAGGCCAAAGGTGGTGATGGGGGTCGACGATTTCTCGCGACGGGTCGAGGATCTCGGACATGGTCATTCCCCTAATCGTTCTTCGGCTGTAGCGCGGCTTCGGCGGCGGCCTTGGCCCATACGTAGTCGGGCTTGCCGTTGGATTTTCGTTCGAAGGTGTCGACGCGGACGATGCGCTTCGGCGCCTTGTACCCCGCCAGCTTGGTTTTGGTGAACGCAATCAGGTCGGCGTCGGTCACGTCGGCACCGGACGCCACTTCGATCACCGCACAGATCGCCTGACCCCACCGTTCGTCCGGTAGCCCAACGCAGTTGCAGTCGACGACCGCGTGGTGTTCTTTCACGACCTCTTCCACCTCTTCGGGGTACACCTTCTCGCCCCCGGTGTTGATGCACACGTTCCCGCGACCGAGGAGGGTCAGCGTGCCGTCCGCTTCGATCGTTGCGAAGTCGCCGGGAATCGACCAACGACGGCCATCGATCATCGGAAACGTCGCCTCGGTCTTCTCGGGATCTTTGAAATACCCCTTCGGAATCGGGAATCCGTGCGCCACGCGGCCGATCTCGCCCGATCCGGGCGCCACCTCGCGGCCGTCGTCGGTGAACACGCGGCTGTCGCCGCTGAGCTTGAACTTCGCCGTCGTCGTCCGGCGTTTGTTCTTCGAGTGCAGTTGCTTGGCCATCCCAATCGCCTCGGACGAGCCGTACGAGTCGACCAGCAGGACGTCGAGATGATCGAGCAGTTGCTCCTTCACGGGCGCACTCCACATGACGCCCGACGACATGATCATGCGCAACGACGACAGGTCGTAGCTGCCGCCGGCGTCTGCCTTCGTCTGCAGCGCGTCGATCATCGGACGACAGAACGCATCGCCCACCACCGTCATCATCGTGAGCCCATGCAGCTCGACCATTCGCCACAACTCGTCCGCGTCGAAGTGCCGATTGGTGAGCGTGGCCACCATCCCGCCGTGGGCAAGGTTGGTCATCGCTGGGATGATCGACGTTCCGTGCATCAACGGGGCTGCTGCGAGCTGACGAAACTCGCCGCCGTTCGAACCGATGACCGCTGCGTGGCTGCGAACCTCGTCGAGCGACCGGGGATAGTCGAGTTTGTACGGCTTGTAGGTCGCCGCCATCCCGCCGAAGAACGGGCCGTGTTCCCACATCACGGCTTTCGGCATGCCCGTGGTTCCACCGGTGTAGAGAAACCACTCGTCGGCGTTGGATCGCTCTATTCGAGTCGCCGGGTCATTGTCGGCGATCGCGTCCTCGTAGCCGATGGCCCAGGCCGGGACGTTGTCGGGTTCGTTCACCTGAAGCAACAGCTTCAGCGTCGGCGCATCGCGGCGGACCTCGTCGACCAGCTCGCGCAACGTTGCATCGAACACCAGCACCTCCGCGTCGGCATTGTTCAACACATAGCGAAGCTCGTCGGCCAGGTAGCGATAGTTCACGTTGCACGGCACCGCCCGACACTTGAACGCCGCGAAGCTGACCTCGAGGTAGTCGTTGCCGTTGAACTGGAACTGGCACACTTTGGCGCCCCGTCCGACGCCGGCGGCACCGAATGCCGCGGCAAGTCGAGCCGCCCGGTCGTCGAATTGGGCATAGGAGATGACGTGCGCTCCGTGGGCCAGCGCGGGCCGCTCGGGATAGTCGTCGGCCATGACCTCCCATGCGCTGGCGAGGTTCAGTTGCGGATCGAGCGAAGCGGCAGCGTCGTTGTTCATCGGCGCCCATCATCGCGGATACGGTTGCGCCGGTGAAACTACGGGGTCAGGAAACCTGGGCGGTCGTGTTGGCCGGAGGCAGCGGCCACCGCTTCGGCGCACCGAAACAATTCCAGATGCTCGGCGACAAGCGCCTCATCGACCACTCGCTCGACGCGGCACGCGCCTCGTGCCATGGCGTGGTCCTGGTGGTACCCGACGGCGAATGGTCCGGAGAGCCGGTCGATATCGTCGCCGCCGGTGGCGCGTCGCACTTCGAGAGCGCGTGTCGTGGCGTCGATGCCACGCCGGAGACTGCGGACGCGATCCTCATCGTCACCGTGAGCCACCCGCTGGCGTCGCTCGCGTTGTTCAACCGGGTCATCGAGGCGCTCTCTCCCGAACTCGACGCCGTGATGCCGTCGGCTCCGCTCCCTGACGCCCTGAAGTCGGTCGCGAACCAACTCGTGGCGCACTCGGTCGACAAGACCGCGCTCGTATCCGCCCAGACGCCGAGCGTGTTTCGTGCGGCCACCCTGCGAAGGGCGCTCACCGAAGCCCGAGCCGACGGCATCGACGCACCGGAAGAACTCGAATTGATCGAACGCTACGGCGGCGCGATCGGCGTGGTGGAGGGCGAACCGACGAACCTACACATCACGACACCGCAAGAACTGCGGATGGCCGAGGCGATACTCCCTTTGGTGACCTCGGCCCCGCAGTACCCTGTGCCTGATGAAGCAGGCCACAGTGAGTGACAGGTCATGAGCGGTAGTTCCTTCGGGAACAGTTTCTCGATCTCGACGTTCGGCGAGTCCCACGGCGGCGGGGTCGGCGTTGTCGTCGACGGCTGCCCGCCCCGCCTGCCCATCGCGCTGGACGAGATCCAGTTCGATCTCGACCGTCGGCGCCCAGGCCAGAGTCGCCTCGTGACCCAGCGCGACGAAAGCGACACCGCCGAGATTCTGAGCGGGGTGTTCGAAGGTCGCACCACGGGCTCGCCGATCGCCATCCTGGTTCGCAACAAGGACGCCCGTCCGCAGGCCTACGACCACATGAAGGACCTGTACCGGCCCTCCCACGCCGACTTCACCTACGACGCCAAGTACGGCCATCGCAATCACGAGGGCGGCGGTCGTTCGAGCGCTCGCGAAACCATTGGTCGAGTGGCGGCCGGCGCCATCGCCCGCAAGTTGCTGGCCACGCCGATTCCGGGCAAGCCCGCCATCGAGGTCTTGGCCTGGGTGTCCGAGGTCCACACCATCGCCGCGCAGGTCGACGCCGGGTCGGTCACGCTCGAGCAGGTCGAAGCCGACCCCACCCGTTGCCCCGATCCAGCCGCGGCGGCCGAAATCACCACCGCCATCGAACAGGCGCGCCGCGACGGAGACTCGCTCGGCGGTGTCGTCACCTGCGTCGTGCGCAATGCCCCGGTCGGTCTCGGCGACCCTGTGTTCGACAAGCTCGATGCCACGCTGGCCCACGCCATGATGTCGCTTCCTGCCACCAAGGGCTTCGAGGTCGGCAGCGGCTTCGGCGCCACCCAAATGACCGGGCTCAGCCACAACGATCCGTTCATTCCCGGCCCAGACGGACCGCGCACCTCCACGAACAACTCCGGTGGTATCCAGGGCGGCATCAGCAACGGCGAGACCATCGTCATGCGCATCGCCTTCAAGCCCACAGGCACTATCTCGTCCGAGCAGGACACCGTCACCCGCTCCAACGAGGCCACCACCCTGGCCGCCAAGGGACGACACGATCCCTGCGTGCTACCCCGAGCCGTCCCGATGGTCGAAGCCATGGCGTGTCTGGTGCTCGCCGACCACTGGCTGCAGCAACGATCTCTCGACGTGCTGCCCCGCTGAGGCGGTCGGCCGGGGAACGAAAAACGAGCTCGGCACGTTACCAACGCATGGATTCGAATCTGGCCGGCCGCATCGCCGGCTTTCTCGCGCTCGCCGGCGTCGTGGCCGTCGTTGCGCTCGCCTTGGGTTTCTGGGGCGCCGACTCGACCGATCCGCCGGCCGCTCGCCCGGCGTCGTTCGAGCCGCCCGTGGTGATCCGCCTCGCCGATGAACTGACCGATATCGACGCCTGGCTCCAGTCCGACGTCACCTCGCTGGGGGAACTGCGCGGCGACGTCGTGGTCGTGCAGTTCTGGACCTTTGGCTGCTACAACTGCAAGAACACCCTCGAGAACCTGTCCGAACTGTACGAGCGGCATAAGGGCGAGAACTTCGAGGTTGTCGGCGTGCATGCCCCCGAGTTCGACTTCGAGTCCGACATCGACAACGTCGCAGAGGCTGCCAAGGAACTCGGCGTCAGTTGGCCGATCGCGATCGACAACAACAAAACCAACTTCCGGCAATGGCAGGGTTCGCGTCGTTTCTGGCCGCGCACCTACGTGCTCGATACGGACGGCAACATCGTGTTCGATCATGTGGGCGAAGGCGGCTACGACGAGCTGAACGACACCGTTGCCTACTTGCTCGACCAATCGGCGGCCCCGCAGTGACCACTCGATGCCCGGCGTCGACGAGCCGAGGCTGACGTGCTCGATCTCATGGCCGAGGGGTTCGGCGCGATTCGCTTGGCGTGCACGTTGGCGGTACTGGTTCCGGGTATCGGAGCGACCCTCGTCAGCCGGAACCGGGCCTGGCAAGCCGTCCTGGCATTCACGCTGGGTGCGGGCCTGATCGGGTGGGCGCGCTTCGCCGACCTGTGGTTCGCGCCACCGTCGGCGATCCTGCTGGTCGTCCTCGGCCTTGCGGTGGCGGGCACCCTCGCTCTGGCATGGAAGGACACCCGTTTTGCACCGCTCACCGGCGCCACCGCCGGCATCGTGGCGGGCTGGATGTGGGTACCGTGCGTGGGCGAGCACCTTGCGGTGCCACTCAACGAAGCCGCCACCAATCGCTCCGGCACAGTGGGTCCGCTCATGGCCTACATCGTCGGTGTCAGCATCCCGCTCATCGTGGCCGCGGTTCTGCCCTATGCCCTTCCGTGGTTCCGCCAGTGGCGAGATCATGAGACCGCCGCCAAAATCGGCATCGTCGTCGGTGGCATCGTGGCGCTGGCCATTGCCGCCGGGTTCTACGGCGACATCATTGTCGCGTTGGCCCCCGACGTGATCTGACCCGCCGCGCCGGTGGTGACACCTCCCGACCCACCGGTTCACTAGTGTGCGCCCCGTGCGCACCCTCTCCCCCGGCCAACATCGCATTCTTGCGACGCTCCTTGCGCTTACGCTCGCGACCGCAGGACTTACCCTGACGACGCCCACCGCCGTCGCTGCGACCGACTGTCTCGATCGGCTCACCGCCACCGTCGTCGGCCAGACCACGCCCGCGGACGGCTGCCCCCCGATCGACCCGATTCGCCGAGTCCTACGCGACCACGC
>CBESNZ010000017.1:0-18611 GCA_965531045.1 uncultured Acidimicrobiales bacterium | reverse complement strand
CTGGCGTGCCCACGCTCGAGCTGATCCATCGCAAAGGTGTGGAACATGCGCGCCACCGCCGCGAACTCAGGCGCACCCTGTTCCCAACGAAGACACGCCACTTTGGAGCGGACGAGGGCCCGGTAGGCGACGTAGTGATGGATCAGGGAACCCGGGTGGTGTTCGTTCGAGAACTCGCCGTACCAGTGCATGAACGCCCGCGCCATCGCCGGGCCCGACAGGCGATGGAGGTCCATCGCCAAGAAGGCCACGTCGGCCAACATGTCGCCGACCCGGAAGTCGTCGCGAAACGCAAGGCAGTCGAGAATCCGCGGGCCATCGTCAAGGCAGAAGATGTCGTCGGCGAGCAGATCACCGTGGCCGTCCCGGATGAAGCCGCCGGCGACTCTGGACGCGAACAACTCCTCGTGCCCGTCGAGGTAGGTCCGAACGAGCTTCCGAATCCGTTGGTCGGGTACCTCATCGAGCACCGGGCCGACGAAACGCGCCATCTCGTCGAAGCTCTCCTCCCAGTTGCGCCTTTGGACCCCCAGGGATCCGGGTCCGTCGACATCGAGCAGCGGAGCCAACGAAGCGTGGAACGATGCGACCTTTTTCGCGACGGCGCGTACGCAGTCGGGCCCCTCGGAGGTCAGGATCAGCTTCGACAGTGTGCGATCGGCCGGCATCCGTCGCATCACGATCATCCGGTCGACGGTCACTCCCTGTTCGACGACATCGGCCGTGCCGAGGTACACGTCGGGAGCCAAACGGCGATTCAGCTCGACTTCGCGATCTGCAGCTGCGATCCGTGCCTCGGAAGTCGAGTGATCGACAAATCCGAGATCGACGGGCTTGAGCAACTTGAAGACTCTGTCCGGCGTGAAGAACAGCGTTGAAATATGGGTCTCGCGTGCGCTCGCAGCGATGGCCATGCGGTGATCCTCCGGAACGTTGGTGGAGCTTCGCGTGCGCCCCGTGCGGCCTGCACGAACGCGCACCTCAGACGATGCTGACCCTATGCCGACCCGCCGCCGCTGGTTAGGGGCCGAGGTCACTTGTTCAGCCGACCGACCGGTTCGCCGCCGAAGGGAAAGGACTTTTGCCCCTTCCATCCCGGCGACCCATCGGCAAATGTATGACATGGACGAGACTACGAACGCCGCATCAAGTGAAGTGCCGCTCCTGATCGACGTGCACGGTTTGGAGATCATCTCCGACGGCGAGTGCAGAGATCTCCTCCGCCACACGCCGCTGGGCCGCGTCGGTTTCGCAGACGCCGGCGAAACCGTGATCCTGCCCGTGAACTACGCGTGGGTCGCCGGATCGGTGCTGTTTCGCACCGCCATGGGATCCAAGCTCCGCAACGCCGCCCGGGCGCATCCGATGTCGTTCGAAATCGACGACTGGGACGAGTCCACCCGAACCGGCTGGAGCGTTCTGGTGAAGGGCGTTTCCGACGAGGTCACCGACGAGTGGATCGTGTCACTCTCGGAGCAACTCGGCGTCGACCCGTGGGCCAAAGGCATCGAACGCAACGATGTCGTTCGCATTCGGGCCGATGAAATTACCGGCCGTCGAATCTCCGCACCGTAGACGCCTCGGGACCTCCGACCCTTGTGGCTGACCGTCAGGTGACGGAAGATACGGCCATGGATGGACTGCTCATCGCCAAGGTTCGCGGAATCGCTATTCGAGCGCACATCAGCGTCCTCGTGGTCGGCGCGCTCATCGCGTGGTCGCTCGCCACCGAAGTCCTGCCCGAGTTCGCCGAAGGGTACTCCACGACGGAGTATTGGATCGCCGGCGCCATCAGCACCGTCGCCTTTCTCGCCGGCCTCGTCGCCCACGAACTTGGCCACTCGCTCGTAGCGCTCCGCAACGGGGTCGGGGTCCGGTCGATCACGTTGTGGCTGTTCGGTGGCATCGCCGAGCTGGATGGGCATCCTTCCGAGCCTCGAGCGGCCCTGCACATCGCCGCCGCCGGGCCGGCGGTGAGCTTCGCTCTGGCCGCCATTGCCGCAGCGACAGCGCCGTTGTTCGATGGCCTGGTGCAGCAATCCGTTCTTTGGTTCGCTGCCATAAACGTCATCCTCGCGGTCTTCAACCTCCTGCCCGCATTCCCGATGGACGGCGGGCGCATCTACCAGGCATGGCGCTGGCAACGCACCGGCGACCCCATCGAGGCCACCGACCGGGCGGCATCGATCGGGTTGGTTCTCAGCACCGTCATGATCGCCGTGGGTGCCGCGCAGGCGCTGTTCAGCACGTTCGTCGGCGGCATCTGGTTGATACTGATCGGCCTGTTCATCAGAGAGGCCGCGAATGCCGAGGTGCGACAAGCGCACCTCCAGGGGCCGCTCGACGCAATCAATGTGCGCCAGGTGATGTCGGACGCTCCGATCACGGTGAACGCATCAACGCCCGTGTCGGGTTTCGTTGCCGGCCTGCTCTTCGGTGGACGTCACGCCGCCTACCCCGTGCTCGATGACGATGGCTCCGTCTTTGGCCTCTTGTCACTCAACGCGATCCGCGGAACGACGCAAGACGACTGGGTCGGCATGAGTGTCAGGGATATTGCGACGCCGAGGACCGAACTGGTCGTGGTGCACCCTTCCGATCCGATCAACCAGGCGTTGTCGGCGATGGGGCGCCGCAATCAGAACCGGGCGCTGGTGCTCGACGGCGACGACCTTGTCGGCATCGTCGCTCCGAGCGACATCACCCGCCTCATCACCGTCGTCGAGTCGCTGGCAATGCCCGCAGCGGCGCACGGCAAGGCCTGACAGCCCGGCGATTCTCAGCGGGCAATACGCTCGAGAATCAACGGCGGCACCGAAGGGGGTTCGTCGACGATCGTGTACGCGTCCCGCAGCTCGGCCTCGGCCTGCGCGCCATGTTCGGGGTCATCGGCGTGTACCTCGAACAGCGGCTGACCGACCTCGACCGCCTCTCCCGGCTTCGCCAAGCACAACACGCCCGCGGTTGGGCTCACCGGGTCTTCTTTTTGCGCCCGACCGGCGCCGAGGTGCCAAACGACTTTCCCGACCGCCAAGGCATCGAGCACACCGACGAAGCCCTTTGCGCTCGCGGGTACCACCGTGCGATGGGCAGCAACGGGCACGCCCTCGTCGAGACGTCCGCCCTGCGCCTTCACGATGTCGTGAAAGGCCTGCCGGCCTGCACCCGACTCCAGTGCCCACCGGGGTTCGATCGTCACACCGGCCAACGCAGCCATTTCGTCGGCCAACGCCAGCGACACCTCGATCAGGTCTTCCGGCCCGCGGCCATCGAGCACCTCGAGTGCCTCCGTGACCTCGACCCCATTGCCCGCTGCTTGCCCGAGCACGGTGTCCATGCCGGTGAGCAGTGCGACGGTCCGCACCCCATGCGCATCGCCCAGTGTGACCATGGTTTCGGCCAGCGCTCGGGCGCTTTCGATATCTGGCATGAATGCGCCGCGCCCAACTTTGACATCGAGCACCAACGAGTCGGCTCCCTCGGCGATCTTCTTCGACATGATCGAGCTCGCAATCAGCGGGATCGATTCGATCGTCCCGGTGATGTCGCGCAGGGCGTACAGCTTCCGGTCGGCCGGTACGAGGTCTTCGGTGGCTCCGGCGATGACCCCACCGTGATCGGCCAGCTGCCGGAGCATCGCCTCGACATCCAGTTGCGGACTCCACCCCGGAATCGCCTCCATCTTGTCGAGCGTGCCCCCGGTGTGGCCGAGTCCGCGACCCGACAGTTGCGGAACGGCAGCGCCGCACGCGGCCAAGATCGGCACGACGATGAGCGACACCTTGTCCCCTACCCCGCCGGTCGAATGTTTGTCGACCGTCGGTCGACCGATGCCGCGAAGCTCGAGCCGACTGCCGGACGCGATCATGGCGTCGGTCCACACCGCGAGCTCGTCGGGCTCCATGCCGCGCCAGTAGATGGCCATGGCCAACGCTGCGGCTTGTTCGTCGGCGACCTCGTCGCCGTTGGCATAGGCGTCGAGAAACCAGCGAATCTGTTCGTCGGCCAATCGAAACCCGTCGCGCTTTGTTCTGATGACTTCGACGGCGTCCATCAGGTGTTGTCTCCTAGTCGAGGTCCCGGAGGTCGTCGCCGGTGAATGCATAGGGCAGCAGATCCCCCACCGTGGTCGGGACGGGGTCGGCGTCGACGAGCACGTCGCGGCCGACGATCTCGATGAGAAGCTGACGGCAGCGGCCACAGGGCATCAGGAGTCGACCGGATCCATCGGTGACGGACAAGGCGACGAGTTTTGCATCGCGGAGCATCTGTAGGTGCCCGAGCAGTCCACACTCTGCACACAGCGTGACGCCGAATGATGCCGACTCGATGTTGCAGCCTTTGATCACCCGACCGTCGGCCAGCAGGCCTGCGGCGCCGACTCGGAGCTTCGAGTACGGAGCGCGTGCATGCGACGCTGCTTCGTCCGCAGCGGCCCGCAAATCGACCCAGTTCACCAACGAAGTACCGGCCATAGACTCAGACTGCTCCCGATCTCGAACCGCACGTAGGGTCCGAATGCCCTACGTTAGCTCACGGTCGGTTGTCACAGTGAGGTCGACCCGCTCACCCGATCGCACCGGAGAAACCATGGCATACAACGACGAAACAACTGGACTCGAAGTCATTCCGCTGAGCGAGTGTGTCCGACTCGTCGAGACGAACGAGGTCGCGAGGGTCGCATTCCTGCACGAGGGATCGATACAGCTCTACCCCGTCAACTATGCGTGGGACGGCGAGGGCATGGTGTTTCGGACCGAGACCGGGAGCCCGCTCGCAGATGCTGTCGGATCCCAGATGGTCGTCGAGACCGATGGCACCGATCAGCGGGGTCGAAGTGGTTGGAGCATCATCGCCCGAGGGACCGGCGAGCTCGTCGACCCAACCCACACGCCCGAGCTCGCGGCGCGACTCAAACGACTGGCCCTGTATCCATGGACCGGAGGCGACAAAGAGCTCTGGATGCGACTCATCCCGGCGCCGCTGACCGGTCGCCGGGTCCACCGCCCACAAACATGAATCCGAGAACATGAACCCCACGAACATGAATGATGCAGCGCTCGCCGAGCGGATCCTGCCGTTGATCGACCTCACACTTCTCGGCGAGAACGACAGCGCCGACGACATCGATGCCCTCTGCGACGCGGCGACGACCGAATATGGAAACGTGGCCGCGGTGTGTGTCTGGCCGACCTTTGTCGATCAAGCCGTCGAACGATTGCGGGGATCTTCGGTGCAGATCGCCGCGGTGGCCAATTTTCCGGAGGGAGACCCGGACCCTCATCGTGCCATCGTCGACGCCGTCTCCATCGTGGCCAAGGGCGGCACCGAGGTCGACGTGGTCTTTCCGTGGCGGACCCTGGCCAGCGGCCAGGACGGCGTCGGCACGGAACTCGTTTCGCAGACCCGCGCGGCGATCGGCCCTGACGTTGCCCTGAAGGTGATCCTCGAGACCGGTGAGCTTGGTGACCCCGAACTGATCCGACGGGCGGCATTCGAGGCGCTCGACGGTGGGGCTGACTTCCTCAAAACGTCCACCGGGAAAACCGAACACTCGGCCACGCCGGAGGCGGCACGCGTCCTCTTGCAGGCGCTGATCGACCACGACCACGCCGCCGGTATCAAGATCTCCGGCGGTGTACGATCCGTCGACCAGGCCCTGCCGTACCTGGACCTGGCCGACCAGATGATGGGCACCTACTGGACCCGACCGTCAACCTTTCGGTTCGGCGCCAGCTCGCTTCTCGACGACGTCCTGCGGGTGCTCGCCGCCCAATAGTTGGGCGTCAGGGCCGGTTTTCGATCGCTGCAACGACCGGTACCACGCCGCGGACGTCGAACTCGAGCTCGAACGAGGCGGACTCGCCCTCCACCAACGACTCGCGTAGCCCGATGCACATCACGTGCAGTCCACCGGGCTCGAGCAGCAACGAACCGCCGGCCGGAATGAGCACTTCGGCCCCCTCGACGGGGCGCATCTCCACGACGCCGTCGATCACCTCGGTGCGGTGTACCTCGAGACTCTCGCAGTTGCCGGAATGGGCAGCGACCAACCGGTCCTCGACGTCACCGGTGTTGCGGATCGTCGCGTAGAACGAGACGTTCTCGGCTCCCGGATCGGTGGGTTGGACCCACACGTCGTCGACCTGCATGGTTTCGTCGGTCGCATCGTCGGAGCACGACAGCAGGAGCAATGCGGCTACCGCCAGCGAAAGCAGCGCCAGAAGGCGGCGGGTGCGGGTGTGATTGAAAGTCATGAGATCTGCGGTTCCATTCGACGAAAGGTCATGCGCAGTATTTCGGAGTCCGGTGCGGCTCTGTAGGGACGAAAGCCCTATTCCTCTGTGCGGCCGGCTAGCGACGCACGGTGTCGTCGGTGTCCTCGGCCCACTCGTTCGGATACGGAAACCAACGCAGCAGCTCGAAATCGTCGGTCGTTGCGGAAACGGCGCAAGCGGTCGGCGACGACGCGTCACACAGCTGCTCTGCGTTGGCGAGATACCGGCGGAGTTGATCGGTCGGTACCAAGGGAGCGGCCGAGATCGACGCCTCCGGTGTGTCGTAGGACCGGTCGCCCAGCCGGACCGGCGGATCTTCGACACCCGCGACGTGACGCCACATGCCGGTGTCGGGCTCGAACCGGTACCAAGGCAGGAACCGATGGCCGAACGCGGCCACGAAGTGCACGGCGTCGACGAGGTAGGCGAACGTGTCCTCGTCGATGAAGTAGTTGAAGCTCAACCGCGTCCAACCCGGCTTGATGCCTTCACAGCCCCGATTGACCTCCCGCTGAAAGGCGTGCGAGGTGTCGAGGTCGATCCCGAGCAGGCGATGCCCGTATGGACCGGCGCAGGAACAGCCTCCCCGGGACTGGATGCCGAACAGGTCGTTGAGAAGTGCGACGACGAAATTGTGATGCAGATACCGATTGCCCGATCGGACGACAAACGACACGATGGAGAGCCGATCGGCGGTGTGGTTGCCCAGCACCATCAGGTTGGGGTTGGTCTCCCACGATGCGATTGCCCGGCGCACGAAGCCGTCCTCGAGGTCCCGGATCCGATCGACGCCGACGGCATCCTTCAACTGGAACGCCAGGCCGGCGCGAATCGCGCCGATGATGTCGGGCGTTCCGCCTTCCTCCCGAGGCTCGATCGCCTCGAGATAATCATGCGCATCGGCGCTCACATAGGCGACCGTGCCGCCGCCGGGAACCACCGGGACGCGGTTCGAGAAGAGCTCGCGTCGGGCGACGAGCACCCCTGGCGTCCCCGGCCCTCCAACGAGTTTGTGCGGAGACAGGAACACGGCGTCGAGGTACGACTCGTCGTCCCCCGATCCCATGTCGATGTCGACGTAGGGTGCGGCCGCCGCGTAGTCCCAGAAGGAGAGCGCTCCGTACCGGTGCAGCAACGCTGCCACCGCTGCGACGTCGGTGAGAATACCGGTCACGTTCGAGGCGGCGGAAAACGAGCCGATGAGCAGCGGGCGGTCGCTGTGGCGCACCAGTGCAGCCTCGAGACCCTCGAGCGACACGTGGCCATCGGCATCTTCTTCGATCGTGACCACGTCGGCGACCGACTCGCGCCACGGCAACTCGTTCGAGTGATGTTCATACGGCCCGACGAAGATCACGGGTCGCTCGCCGGCGGGAAGTCCGGTGAATGCAATGCGGTCCGCGAACGCCGACGGCGCCGCAAGGCCGAGGACGCCGACCAGCTTGGCGATGGCATAGGTGGCGCCGCTTCCGCAGAACACCACCGCATGCTCATCGGTCGCACCGACGCTGCGGGCGATGATGCCGCGCGCTTCTTCGCGCAGGCTCGTCGTCTGTAGCCCCGTGAACGACGCCTCGGTATGCGTGTTGGCATAGGTGGGCAGCACGGAAGCGCGCAGGTAGTCCTCGATGAAGGCGAGCGCCCGCCCCGATGCCGTGTAGTCCGCATAGACCAGCGGGCGACGACCGAATGGCCCCGGAAAGCTGGCGGTGCCGCCGATCACGGCAGAGCGAACGCGAGCCACCAGATCTTCATCCATCGCGCCACCCTGTCGCCTCGGAACGATCGTGGGCAGGGCCGAATGTCCCAATGATCGGTTCAGGAGCCCAAATCGCGTCGCTCGAACAGCCAACCGGCCGTCAGCGCTGCTGCCACGGAGATGGCGACGAAAATGGCGGCGTGTCCCCAATGGAGACCGTTGACCAACGGTTCGTGCTCCGCGAACGGATACCACAGCGACACATCGGCCACGTGGGCGAGGGTCGAATTGAGCGGAAAGAACGCGTCGACGAGGTAGCTGACGACAGCGACCATCGAACCCGTCGCGATCGCCACTCCCCGTCGCCCCGTTGCCGCTCCGGCGACCAGGGCGATCAAGCCAGTGGTTGCGCCCAGCAGCCCGGTGCTCGCACACGCGGCTGCGACGTTGCCGAGCCCCAAGTCGAGGCCGCCGATGACGGCACCGAACACAATGCCGATGAACATGCCGCCGGCAGCGACGAACGCCGCCAACACCGTTGCCGCAGCCGATGCTGCCAGTACCTGCGACCGCCGAATCGGACTGGTGGTGATCAGCGCCAAACGACCCGTTTGCTCGGCCCCGGCCAACGATCCGGCGGCAATCGAAACCGCTGCCGCTATCGCGAGGCCAGGCCCGACGAACGAGAACAGCTCCACTTGGAGGAACCCCTCGGGCGTCGCAAAGTCGGCGCCGCCGATCATCGCCTTCACCGCGTCGGGGAGGTCAACCATCGCTTTCGCGTACGCCGGCCCGACGCTTTCGTACAACACGGTGATGAGTGCAGCGATCGCTGCGCCACCAAACGAAATGCCCGCAAGAAAGCGTCGACGCTCGGCGAGATTGCGGCGAACGAGCGCCACGGCTGGCGACACGGACGCCTCGGCCGAACGGGTGAGGGTATGAATCATGCGTCCGCCGACTCCTTCGTGCGATAGAAGTGCAAAAACACGTCCTCCAAGTCGACTTCTGGCGTGTGGATCGACACGACGGTGCCGGTGGCGATCGCCGCACGAAGGACCGGGTCGACCGGGCCCTCGATGGTGACGGCGACGACGTTTTGGTCGACCTCGACCGTGTCGACTCCCTTGGCCGCAGCCAACAGGAGCAGCGCTGGTTCGGCGGCGAACTCGATGTCGATGCGGCGCCGAGCCTGTTGCTTCAGCGCTGACACGCTGTCGACGGTCACGAGGCGGCCATTGCGAATGATGCCGACCCGATCGGCCACGCGGTCGATCTCCGACAACGTGTGCGAGGAAAGAAAGACGGTGGTGCCTTGCCGGGAGACCTCGGCGAGCATGGCATGAAAGTCGTGCTGCACCAGGGGGTCGAGGCCGGCGATGGGTTCGTCCAACAGCACGATCTCGGGCCGGTGCATGAACGCCTGGACCAGACCGACCTTCTGCTTGTTGCCGGTGGACAGCTGGCCCAGGCGTCGTGTCGGGTCGAGGTCGAACAGCTCGATCAGCTCGTTTCGCGCCGCGATGTCGCATCCGCTTCGCAGGGTGGCGAGAACGTCCAGGTACTGCGTGGCCGTCAGGTCGTCCGGGAGCGCGAGCTCGCCCGGTAGATAGCCAACCCGGCGGTGCACTTCCACCACGTCTCGGTGACAATCGAGCCCGAGCACGCTCGCCGACCCCGACGTCGGCCGTACCTCGTCGAGCAACAGTCGAATCGTGGTTGATTTGCCGGCACCATTTGGTCCCAGGAATCCGAAGATCTCACCGGTTTCGACCTGCAGGTCCAGATCGGCGACCGCGTGAATCGACCCGAACGACTTGCCGAGTTTCGACGTCTCTATGGCGTACCCCACGTCATCACCATGCCGATCCTGCACCCTTTCGGCAAGGGGCGAAGGTCCTCGCCGGTCAGGGGGCCTCGGCGGCGAGGACGACGATCTTGCCCGGCGGATTCGAGGATCCGAGCGTTTCGAGGACCTCGGGGACGTCGTTCATCGAGGCGACCCGGCCGATCGGGGTTCGGATCCGCCCGTCGGCTGCGAGGGACAGGAGCTCCGCCATGTGTGCGTGCTCCTCCTCCGGGGTGAACCCCGCGACGAGAACGCCTACGGCGGAGATGTTGCGCATGGCCAGGTCTGCGGCACGGATGGTGGTCCACGTTCCGCTCGCGAAGCCCACGGCGGCGAACCGTCCATACCGACCGACAGCGGCGAGGGCAGCGGCGCCGATGTCGCCGCCGACCGGATCGAAGACCACATCGAAGCCCCGGCCGTCGGTGTGTTGGTCGACGGCGGCAGCGATCGCATCCGCCAAACGAGCGACCACCGCGTCGGCGCCGAGATCACGACAGAAGCGTTGCTTTGCTTCGGTGCTCGCCACCGCGACGACCCGCGCCCCCATTGCCTTCGCCAAGGTGATTGCCGCAGCGCCGCTACCGCCCGAACCACCCAACACCAGCACCGACTCGGTGTCGGTCAGCTGAGCACGGACGACAAGCGCCGCGTGCGCCGTGCGGAACCCGATGAAGAAGCCAGCAGCCTGCTCGTCGGTCATGTCGTCGGGAACCGACGACGCGTGCGCCTCGGAGAGGTAGGTGTGGGTCGCGAAACCGCCCGAGCCGGCGTAGAAATGTGTGGGTCCGAAGATGCGGTCGCCCACCGAGAAGCGCGAGCCCTCGCCAACCGCGACAACGGTGCCACACGCCTCTTGGCCCGGACTCACAGGCGGCTTCCGAACCAGCGGGTACAAACCCTGCAACATGAAGAGATCGGGGAGTCCGACGCCGACGGCCGCAACCGCGATCAACACCGCACCGCGGGGCGGATCGTCCCAGCTTCTCGGGACCCATTGCAGATGCTGCGACGGTGCACCAAAGGTCTGGGCGAGCCACGCGTGGCCCTGCACGGCCATCGATCAGTCGGCTGGCTCGAGCACCACGACCGGAATCTCACGGTCGGTCTTCGTCTGATACCCGGCGTAGTTCTTGTGTTTCGACGTGATCTGCTGCCAGAGCTCGGTTCGCTCGTCACCATCGACGATTCGAGCGGTCATCTGCTTCGTACCCGACTCGGTCTTGACCGTGACCGACGGGTTGTCGCGCAGGTTGTGGAACCACGCCGGGTTCTTGTCATCCCCGCCACGAGACGCAACGATGGCGAGCTTGTCGCCGTCCTGCCATGGCGCGGTCAACATGGTCGCACGCTGCTGCCCACTCTTGCGGCCGACGGTGGTCAGTTCGAGTACCGGCATGTTGCTCGCCGTCCAGCCGATGCGACCGCCGCTGACCTTCATCAGGGTGCGGTGCACGGTGTTCATGGTCTTCATGGCGAAGTCGGAAGGCATAGCCGCATCGTAGGCGCAATCGCCGTGCTGCGACGGACGTGCAAGGCTGCCCGTCATGCCGGCACCGAATCACACCCTCGTGGCCTGGTTTGACCGACGGGTCGAGCAAACCCCCGACAAGCCGCTGCTCACCTTCGAGGGTGTCACCACAACGTACGCCGCGTTCTCCGACCGGGCCGGTCGCCTCGCCGCTGTTCTGCAGGCCGGCGGTGTGAAGTACGGCGATCGGGTCGCCTATCTCGGCTTCAACCATCCATCGTTTCTCGAGACGCTGTTCGCCTGTGCTCGCCTCGGCGCAATCCTCGTCCCGCTCAACTACCGCCTCACCGGACCCGAGCTCGCCTTCATGCTCAACGATGCGGGCGTCCACACGGTCGTCGCCGGCCCCGACCATCGACTCGTCCTCGACACGTGCCGCGCCGACGTCGCCGTGCAGCGATGGATCGCCGTCGAGGGCGCGACCGATGGGTGGGAATCGTGCGACCAGCTCCTCAGCACCGCCTCACCGATCCTGTCCATTGCGGTAACCGACGCCGACGAGACCGCGATCATCATGTACACGTCGGGCACCACCGGGCTCCCCAAGGGCGCGATGCTCACCCACGCCAACCTGTGGTGGAACAACGTCAACACGCTCATGGTCGGCGATTACACGAGCGACGAGGTGTCGCTGGTCTTCGCCCCGCTGTTCCATATCGGCGGTCTCAACGTCACGACCCTCGTGGTGATGCAGCGGGGCGGCCACGTCATCCTGCATCGCCACTTCGACCCCGTCGCCGCAATCGAGGCGATAGAACACCATCGGGTGACGTCGTTGTTCGGCGTTCCCGCAATGTTCCTGGCCATGAGCCAGCAGCCGCAGTTCGAGACGGCCGACCTCTCGTCGATCGCCATCATGATCTGCGGCGGAGCTCCGGTTCCCGAACCGCTCCTACACCGATACGAGGCGGCGGGCGTGCCGTTTCAGCAGGGCTACGGGCTCACCGAAACGTCGCCGTCGCTCACCCGCCTACCCAAGCAGTACCGCACGACAAAGCTGGGTTCTGCCGGGCAGCCGACATTTTTCACCGAGCTCAAGCTGATGGCCGAGGACGGGTCCACCGTGTCCGAGCCATTCGCCACCGGCGAGATCTGTGCACGAGGGCCAACCGTTATGAAGGGGTATTGGAATCGCCCCGATGCCACCGCCGAGGCGATCGACGCCGATGGGTGGTTCCGGACCGGCGACGCCGGCTACGTCGATGACGACGGATTCTATTTTGTCGTGGACCGGGTGAAGGACATGGTGATCAGCGGTGGTGAGAACGTCTACCCCGCCGAGGTGGAGAGCGTGCTCTTGGGCCACCCCGCGATCGCCCAGGTCGCCGTGATCGGTACCCCGTCAGAGCGATGGGGCGAAGCGGTGTGCGCCGTTGCGAGGCTGGCTCCCGATGCCGAACTCACCCTCGACGCTCTGCGGACCTTCGCCGAGGAGCGGCTGGCTCGCTACAAGCTCCCCACCCGGCTCGAAGTCGTCGAGGAGATCCCGCACAATGCCAGCGGCAAGGTGCTCAAGCGGGACCTCCGCACGCGGTTCGAAGCCGAAACCGGCACCAACCCGGCCGGGTAGAACTCGCCGGTCACCGGACGTTCGCTGCGCTCGGATTCACATAGAGATGGTCGACGACGACGAGCCGACCGGCGTCGACGTGCCCGGGGCGAACCTCGTACGGAACGCCGATCAGCAGTTCGTCGATTCCGTCGGCGTCGGTGTCCCGGGTCTCCAGGGTCAAACCGAATCGGTCACCGGTTTCATTCTTGCCCGGCACCCAACGCCGACCCTGGTGGATCCATCGTTCACAGGTCGCCAACGACCCGTCGCGGCAGGCGATGACCAACCCGGCGCGGTCGGCGCCCGCAAAATCCGCGAACGGCACGCCGATGATGATCTCGGGACGTCGGGCGCCATCGAGGTTGCCAACCGCCAGCGACGATCCGAACCGCTGACCCGCCGCGGCCGTTGTTGCCACCCCGCGATCGTCGGCATCGGCCATCGTTGCTCGGAGGGTCGTCAAACCCGACGAACTCCCCAACATCCGCACGACTGCGCCGCGACTCCGGTTCTTACCCGGCGCGCCGATGACCAAGTCGTCGTACCCATCATCGTCGACGTCGGCCGACGCCAACGCCCACCCGAAGTGGTCGCCGGCCTCTGCCGCCCGGTCGAGCACGGACTCCTGGTGGAGGAATGCAACGCGCTGCAAACCCGACGGTCCTCCGTGCAGGATTGTGACCGCTCCGGCGTCGGCCGCGTTGCCGACCGTTTCGCCCGGAGCGCCGACGGCGAGATCGTCGAAGCCGTCGCCATTGAAGTCACCCACGGCCAGGGCGGCGCCGAAACGATCGCCGGATTCGGCATGATCCTGCCGGAGGGTGAGCGCGGAACGGTGACCGTCGTACCGGATGGCCGCGCGGCCGACGACGTTCACCACCCCGACGTCGGAAGCCAACAAGGTCGATGAGCCCGGCAGGCCAATGGCGAGATCGGTGTGGCCGTCGCCGTCGAAGTCACCATTCACCTCGGTGCGTCCCAAGTGATCGAACTCGCCACTCGGTGGACGCAGCGAGTCGGCACACATCGTCTGCCCCCAGTAGGGCCCCTCGTTCCCGCTGGTCCAGCGAACACTGGCCCACCGACCCACGTCGACGCCGAGCGCGGCGGTGATGGCCGCTGCTGCGTCGCTGGACTGCACGGTCGCACACGTCGCCCGATCGAAGTCCCGGTTCGCGACATCGCCACCGAGAAGCTCGGCCGAGACGTGGCGGGCGATGAATTCGACCAGTGCGACACCCTCCGACTGGGTCTGATTGCCGTCGGTCAGCACGGCGATCGCGAGACCGTCGGCCTGACCGATTCGGCGCACGAAACCGGTCGAGCCGACTCGCCACCGGTAGACACCCCAAAGCCGCGCCGGCTCGACACAGGCCACCCGGCACGGGAAGAAGCCGTTCTTCAACGCAACGTCATAGCCCTCCGGCACACCCGCAGTGATGCCGAACTGCTGAGACGGGTGCACGCTGGTCATGTACCCCCAGGCGACCGCCCGCGATGCATCGTCGAGCGGGCCGAGACGGCTACCGAGGTGCAGCATCGACTCGGACACGAGCGCGAGGTCGCGAGCGGTCGAGGCGGTGGACCCGTAGTCGGTCGTGTGCCGCGTATGCCCTGCCCCGACCGCGGCCGTGTAGGCAGCCATGCCGTCCACCCCGACCTGCCCGTACAGCGGCGTCGTCGCCGACCCGTTGTGGGACAGCGAAATCATGCGGCTCGCCCAGTTGGCCTCGGTCGGCGAGAGCGACCGCCCTTGGGCCCGCGCCCGCGCCAGGTTCGCGGCCAAAACGGTGGGCTTGATCGCGCTGGCCGTCGTCAGGACCAATCCTTCATCGAGGTGGTACCAACACCCGGTGGCGGTGTCGTGCACCGCTGCGGTCACCGGCCTACCCCGGGCCACAAAGGCCGTGCGCTGTTGCATGGCGTCGTCGAAAACCGACGCGACGCAGTTCGGATCGAGGTCCGCTGTTTGCGCTGCCGCCGCGACCGGTACCACTGCCACCAGACCGGCGAACAGGCTGATGAAGGCCCCGACGAGAACCACCCGCGGCGTCCAGCCTGGCGTTGCGCTACCCACCGAGATGACGTTAGCCGCCCGCCGGAGGCATGCTGGCGTCTGCGGCCCTTCGGGTCACCGTTCGCGGCGCTAGTTTGTTGCGGAGCGCGAAACCGAGGATGGAACCAGCCATGGACGCAGATCAGAAGAACGACTCGGCCCGGGCGGCCTGGCAGGAGTCCTACGACGCCGCCCGGCTGCGCGGCGTACCGTTCGAGACCATGTCGGGCGTGCCGCTCGACGCGGTCTACGGCGATGCTCCCTATCCGGGCCAGTACCCCTTCACCCGTGGCATCCACGCCTCGATGTACCGGTCGCGCTTGTGGACCATGCGCATGTTCGCCGGCTTCGGCACCGCCGTCGACACCAACGCCCGCTTCAAAGAGTTGCTCGCAGCAGGCGGTACCGGCCTGTCGACCGCCTTCGACATGCCGACGCTGATGGGCCGAGACTCCGACAGTCCGTGGGCGCTCGGCGAGGTGGGCCGCGCCGGCGTCGCCGTCGACACGCTGGCCGACATGGAAGACCTGTTCGCCGACATCGACCTCGGCCAGGTGAGCACGTCGATGACCATCAACGGTCCCGCCGCCACGCTGATGGCGATGTACGTCGCCGTCGCCGAGAAGAACGGCATCGAACGGTCCGCGCTGGCGGGCACCATTCAGAACGACATACTGAAGGAATACCAGGCACAGAAGGAGTACATCTACCCGCCCCGTCCCTCGATGCGAATCGTCACCGACATGGTGAAGTTCACGACCGCAGAGATGCCGAAGTGGAACCCGGTGTCGATCTCGGGCTACCACATCCGCGAAGCGGGCTCGACCGCAGCCGAAGAGCTGGCCTTCACCCTCGCCAACGGGTTCGCGTATGTCGAAGCCGCTCTCGCCGAGGGTCAGGACGTCAACGAGTTCGGCAAAAGGCTGTCCTTCTTCTTCAACAGCCACCTCGACTTCTTCGAGGAGATCGGTAAGTTTCGGGCTGCCCGGCGCATCTGGGCCCGCTGGATGAAAGAGCGCTACGGCGCCACCGACGAGCGGGCAATGCTGTGCCGCTTCCACACGCAGACCGCCGGCGTATCGCTCACCGCCCAACAGCCCGAGGTGAACATCGCCCGAGTCGCCACCCAAGCGTTGGCCGCGGCGCTCGGCGGCACGCAAAGTCTACACACCGACGCCTACGACGAAGCGCTCGCGCTGCCGTCCGAGAAGGCAGCCCGCATCGCGTTGCGCACGCAGCAGGTGGTGGCCCACGAGATCGGTGTGACCAACGTGGCCGACCCGCTCGGCGGCGCGCCCTTCGTCGAGTGGATGACCGACGAGATGGAACGCCAGGCCGAAGCGATCTTTACGCACCTCGACGAGCTCGGAGACGGCTCGATTCTGGAAGGCGTGTACGCGGGCATCGACAACGGCTATTTCGTCGGCGAGATCGCCGACTCGGCGTACCGATTCGAGCGCGAGGTCAACGCCGACCGGCGGGTGATCGTGGGGGTGAATGCCTTCACCGAGGGCAACGACGAAGCCCAACAGGATCTGCTGCGTATCGATCAGGCCACCGAAGACCTCCAACGGAAGCGCCTCGACACGATCAAGACCGATCGCGATGGCGAACACGTCGCGACGGCACTGGCCAAGATCACCGCCGATGCGCACGACCCGACGATCAATCTGATGCCGGCGATCATCGAAGCGGTGAAGGTGTACGCCACAGAGGAAGAGATCGCCATGGCGATGGAGTCCGTGTTCGGCACCTACGTAGAAAAGGCCATCGTCTGATGTCCGACACCACTCCGATTCGCATCGTGCTCGCAAAACTCGGTCTCGATGGCCACGACCGAGGCATCAAGGTGGTCGCGCGCATTCTTCGTGACGCCGGCATGGAAGTCATCTATCTCGGCCTGCGCCAAACGACCGACAGCATCATCGCGGCCGCCGAACAAGAAGACGCCGACGCGATCGGTCTGTCGATGCACAACGCCGGGCATCTCACGCTCGGTCCGGCGATGCTCGAGGCGATGCGCGAAGCAGACCTCGACATCCCCCTCATCATCGGGGGCATCGTTCCCGACCAGGACATTGCCCAACTACTCGACGCCGGCGTGGCCGTGGTCCTCGGACCGGGCGCATCGTCGGAGTCCGTGGTCACGACGGTACGCGACGCAATCGTCGCCAGCGCAGCACGTTCGTGACCATTCGCGGTCTCACGGTCGACCAGCTCCTGGAACGAGCTGGCAACGACGATCGCCGTGCGGTCGGCCGGCTGCTCAGCCTGGTCGAGCGGCTGGGACCCGAGGCCGACCAGATTGCCGAGCGCACCCATGCCTCGTCGAACGGTGCGCACGTCATCGGCATCACCGGAGCGCCCGGTGCGGGGAAATCGACGCTCGTCAGTGCGTTTGTCCAGCACACCGTGGCCACCGGACGCCGACCGGCGGTACTCGCCGTAGACCCATCTTCACCGCTCACGGGCGGGGCGATCCTCGGCGACCGCGTGCGCATGGCCGACGTCGACGCCGATACTTCCGGTGGGGCGTTCATTCGATCGCTCGCCACCCGGGGCCATGCCGGCGGCCTTGCCCTGTCGATACCCGGTTGTGTGCGCGTGTTCGATGCGGTCGGCTACGACCCCGTGATCATCGAGACCGTCGGCGTCGGGCAGGTTGAAGTCGACGTCACCGCTGCGGCCGACACCACCGTTGTCGTCGTGACGCCCGGCATGGGTGACGCGGTGCAGGCGAACAAGGCCGGGTTGCTGGAGGTGGCCGACATCTTTGTCGTGAACAAGGCCGACCAACCCGGCGCCTCCGACACCCGCCGCGACCTTGAACTGATGCTCGAGTTGAGCCACGTGACGGGCCAGGAGGACTCGGAGTACCGGCCGCCCATCCTGATGACCAACAGCCTCGACGGCGACGGCATCGCCGAGGTCCATCAAGCGGTACTCGAGCATCGCGTACACCTCGAGGCGACCGGCACCCTCGACCTCCGCCGAATGCGTCGGGCTGGTTTCGAGGTCCGCAATCGTGTGCAGGCGAGCTTCGAACGACGACTCGACGCGGCGCTCGCAACCGCGTCGTCCTCCGACATGCTCTCCACCGTCTCGTCCGGTGCGCTGTCCCCGACCGAGGCCGCAGCGCGGCTTGAAGCGGAACTCCTCAAAGCAACCGACTAAGCGCTCAGGACGGCGGTTCCCTCTATCTCGATCAACGCATCGTCGAGGAAGAGCGACTGCACACCGATCAACGTGATCGGCACCTGTGGCAACGTGACCTTGGCTGCTGCGGCGACGATTCCTGCGAACAGCTCACCTTGCATCGCCTCGCGATAGCCGACCACGTACATCATCGTCTTGGCCAGGTCGTCGGGCGTTGCGTCGGCGGCGGCGAGCGCTTCGACCATGTTCAACAACGCCTGCTCGGTTTGCGCCGCGAGACCTTTGGCCAACGTGCCGTCGACATCCGTGCCAATCGTGCCCGCCAGGTGAACGATCCGCCCGGGCGGGGCGATGGATGCGTGCGAGAACCCCTGTGCCGGGGCGAGCTTGTCGGAATTGCGGAGTTCGATTGACATGTCGTCGACGCTAGATCATCGCAGCCTGGCGTACCCTTGCGCCGATGCCACGAATCGAAGCGACCTGCCGGGTG
>CBESNZ010000016.1:0-18661 GCA_965531045.1 uncultured Acidimicrobiales bacterium | reverse complement strand
TAAAGAGTGCGCCTCGCCGGCCGCGGATTGCCCGGGGCGCCGCCGGTATAGGGTTTGGACGAGATACTTCTGAGTGTTTGACTCTCAATACATCAGCAAGCGAAAAACCGAGGCAGCGTTGTGGTCACCGGAGCTCCCGAACTCACCGAAGAGGCAACCGCTGCGGCGATGGGAGCGTTATTCGAGCTGTTCCTGACCCCCGAGGGCAACCAGGACGCCCACCGTCGATTCCGGGTGCTGCACGAGCACGCGCCCGTCTACGTGGGCACCGATGGCGGCATGGTGCTGTCGGGCTACGAACACTGTCAGGCCGTCTTGCGCAACAATGCGCTCGGCAAGGACCTCAGTCCCTCGGGGATGATGCCCGGCGGCGGCACCGCGGATGATGAGGTGACGCAGCTTCGGCGAGAGATCCTGCGGGCCGGGGTGGGACGGCCGCAGACGATACTGATGATGAACCCGCCAGATCACACCCGGGTGCGAGGGCTGGTGAGTCGCGCCTTCACGCCGCGACGCGTCAACGGCATGGCGGCGCACATCGAGGAGCTCGCCGAAGAGTGTTTCGACAACATGGCCGAGGCCGGCGAGTTCGACCTTCTCGAGCTACTGGGCTTCCCGTTCCCGGTCTCGGTGATCGGCGAACTCGTAGGTGTGCCACGGTCGGATTGGCCCGACTTTCGCGCTCGCGTCACGGCCAGCGCGGCGACGCTCGAAACCACCGCATCGGCCGACGACCTCCGTCAAGCCATGGAGGCGCAGCAAGACTCCTGGGAGTACTTCATCGGCCTGGTCGAACAGAAGCGTTCCCATCCCGGGGACGATCTCCTCACCGACATGCTGGCCGTCTCCGACGAAGATGGCGATCGGCTGTCCGAGGGCGAGGCGATCGCTCAGGCGCTGCTGATGTTCGCCGCCGGATTCGAGACCACGACCAACCTCATCGGCAACGGTATGGCCGCGTTGTTGACCCATCCCGAGCAGTTCGCGGCGCTTCGCGAAGACCCAACCCTCGTCGATTCGGCCGTCGAGGAGATGCTCCGCTGGGACAGCCCGGTGCAGCTCGACGCACGATCTGCACTCGAAGATACCGAGCTCGATGGCATGGGGATCTCGGCCGGAACCCGAGTCATCACCTTGTTGGGCGCCGCGAACCGTGACCCGTCGCGGTTCAGTGACCCCGATGTGTTCGACATCAGCCGGGCGGAGGGCCCACCACTCAGTTTCGCCGCCGGCATCCACTACTGCTTGGGTGCGAACCTGGCACGCGCGGAAGGGCGAGCGGTGTTTTCCGGCCTGTTGCGACGCTTCTCTTCGATCGAACTCAACGGCGAGCTGAAACGGCGTCACCGGCTTACCCTGGCGGGATGGGAAGCGGTCCCGGTGAAAGTGAAGGCAACGTAGTGGCGCAAAACGTACTGGGTGGCGAGCTGGCGAGTTGCTGTACCGACCCGATGACGGGGTATTACCGCAACGGTGCCTGTGACACGGGCACGGGCGACATGGGCGTCCACACCGTCTGCGCAATCATGACCGCCGAGTTTCTCGAGTTCTCGAAGGCGGCGGGCAACGATCTGTCCACCCCGAACCCTGCATTCGGATTTGCCGGGCTGGTGCCCGGCGACCAGTGGTGCCTGTGTGCACCCCGATGGAAAGACGCCTACGACGCCGGAATGGCGCCCAAGGTCGTGCTGGAAGCCACGCACATACTCACGCTCGAGTGGGCGTCGCTCCACGAGCTCCAAGAGTTCGCCTCCGACGCGATTTAGCCCGGTGGTTGTGGAACGAGCGCAATCACGACGTGGAGCTTTCGGTCAAAGACTTGGCTGAACCCAATCGGGTACAGCGAGAGTTCGGTGTTCCAGGACGCAATTGTCAGGCCCGCTTGGGCGAAGTGTTTCTGCCACTGCTCTTCGGAGAGATAGTTGTACGGGAGTCGCACCCCGTGACGCGCATTGCCAACCCAATCCATGAAGCGCAGCGTGGGTTCGGATAGCAAACCGTCGGTCAGGTGATCCTTGATGACCACAAGCTTCGAAGCGACCCTCGATGCCTCGGCCAACAGCACCGCTGCGTCATCGGTGTGGTGGAGCACATCGACAAAACTCACGACGTCGTAGCTGTTGTCATCGGCGGGGACGTGCTGCCCATCGAACGCCTCTACTGGAATGTGGGTTGTCGGTCTGACGAGGACGTCCACGCCGGTGACGGTCACGTCCGGGCGAATTTGCATGATCGTGGCAGCGAGCGAGCCGTCGCCGCAACCAATATCGAGAACCCTGGCCTTTGGTGGCAGCTGTGCAGCCAACAGAGACGCGAGGCGCTGAACTCGTCGGCCAAATATCAGCCGTTCGTGTACGGCATCGATTGGCTTTGCGATTCCCATTGATCCACCTCCCGGTGACGGCGGCGCTGCAGCGCGCGTAGTGCGGCATCCATGGCTGCTGCCGCAAGTATCAGCGCCGTGAGGTCGCCCGGCGTGTGATACCTCGGCTCACCATAGAACACCGTGACGATGGCTATCGAGACAACGATTGGGCTGAGTAGAACCGCGAGGGATCTGGGTCGATGTCGAAGGATCCACGCTCCGGCGATGATCCACGGCACCAAGGCAAGGTAGGAAATGATCCAGGTCCAGACTGGCCACGTTCCTGTCCCCATCCATCCAGCGACGATCGAAACCGTTTGCGATGGGCGATAGACGCCCAAGGTTCTGCCATATCGGAGAAGGACGGTCAGCGGCAGTTTCGACGCGTTGTCGCCGATGTTGTCGAGGGCCTGATCGGTCGCCCACCGGTCACGCAGGGATCGATCTTCGTTCCCCCGCGGTTGGGCCCTGTTGCAGCTGATGTCGTAGAGGCCAGCGAGGTCGCCTCCTGCGAAGGCCTCGGGCGTACAATTGCCGGCCAACATGGTGGTTCCGAGGTTCGTCGACATCAGAACCTGTGCTTCGAAACGCGTTGAGTTGTACAGACTCCAAGGAGTGAGAACAACAACACAAGCCACCGCAGTCGCCGCAACCAGTCCGATCCGGCGCGCGAGTTCGCGGTCTCGAGCAAGGAGGATGATGGCCGCGGCGATGATCATCAAGACGAGGTAGTCGGACCTGGTGAGCACGAGAATCCCGCCGACTATTCCCGTCAACACTGCGTTCCGAACGCTGATGTCGTCGGCAAGGCGGGCCACCATCAGGAGGTAGCCTCCCAGCAGCAGGAGGCCAAGGGGTTCGGACAGGATCTGCGCTTCGATGACCCAGAAGCCGGGGTAGATCGCTGCAATGCCCGCCGCGATGGCGCCGGTTCGCTCGTTCACGAAGCGTCGTCCGGCGAGCCCTGCCATCACGATGATTCCGAGACCGATGACGGCACCGACGTACTGATGCGTGCGCATCGCGCGTCCACCCAACCACGTCACGCCTGCGAGGACGGTGACCCAGCCCGGTGGATGGTGAGCGGACTGTGCGCCGACGTCACCGAGTGAACTCGTGTATCCCAGACCGTCAGCCAGTCGGTGTGCCTCGCCCGAGTACGCGAACCCGTCGCCCAAGACCAAACCGTCGTAGCTGCGGATGTACAAGACCCGGATGATCGCGCCGACGATCACCGACGCGAGTATTACAAGTTGGAAGGTTGAACGCTGACGAATCCACGCGCGGGCAGTCGTCACGACACCGTCTTCTCGGCATCCGACAGCGCTTGCGGGATAAGGAATCGTGCGAGCATGCCGATGACGACGAGCGTCCCACCGAGAATGATCAGGGACTGCGCAAGGGTAGCGAACCCGAATCGCAGGCCCGTTGTCGGCGAGATGTCGGCGTCGCGAGTCCAGACAACAAGCAGTCCGACATCGATTGCGAGGCCGATGATGATGCTGGCAACGCCGGCCATGAATGACAGTTTCGGAAAGGACGGATGGCGGACGAAACGCGAACCTCGGTGGCTGTCTGCGGTCAGCGGGGAATAGCTGGCCAGTATCGATCCGGACAAGTAGGCCTGCACCCCCAACACGAGAGCAATCCCGGAGAAGAACACCGGTTGCCACTGCGCCGATCCGACCTCGACGCCGTCGGGTTGAACGAACGCCAAGATGAGGCCGAGTACACCGAGCAGCGTCACGATGATGCCGGGGCCGATCAGCAAAAGGTTCGGCGCCAACTGCAAGATGAGCATGAGATGACGCCAGCCATCAGACCACGTGTCGAGCTTTGACTCACCAATCCGAGGGCTGTATCCGCCTTCGATGTTGTGGATGCGCAGGTCGTGGCGAGCTGCCTTGATGAGCATCTCCGAGGCGAGCTCCATGCCATCGCCAGCGAGCCCAAGGCTCTCGATTTTAAGCCGGTCGAATCCCCGGAATCCGGTTTGGCTGTCCTTGGTGAGCTTGCGGCCTGCAGCTCGACTGGTGAGGAAGGTGATGACCGGCGTCCCGAGCCAGCGGTGAAGGAATGGCATGGTTTCGCTGTTGGCACCGTCGAGACGTGTGGCCAGGACCATGTCGGCTTCGCCGGCAAGCACCGGAGCGACGAGCTCCGGGATCTTCGAAAAGTCGTAGGTGCCATCGGCATCGCCCATCACGACACACGTGGAGGAGGCATGTTCGAATCCGGTCCGCAGAGCGCGGCCGTAACCCCGGCGTGGTTCCTCGATGACTCGGGCGCCGGCAGCCATGGCGAGTTCGACGGAACTGTCCGTCGAACCGTTGTCGACCACGATTACCTCGCCCGAGAGGCCGCCCGCCGCCAGCGCATCGAGTGCCTGATGCACGCAAAGACCCACGGCTTGCTCCTCGTCCAGGCAGGGCAGAACGACCGTAACGTCCATGGTAGAAGAGGGCACCTACTCCAGGGTACGCGTGCGTCGCCCTGCGGACAAAATGTCTCAGAGCTAGCGCGGCAGCAGATACACCGCACCGTTCCACCGGGCGAGCAGGTCGTCCACCATTGCCGTGTTGGCGGGATTGGGAACCACGACGGTGGCGCGCGCGGGTACGTCGACGGTGGTCAGGTCATCGATTGGCTCGAAGTCGAAGCCGAACGCCCGGCCCAACGCGAGGACCTCCTCGTTGCTGCCACGATGCACGGCTGCGTCGACCAAGATGTGTCCGCCCACCGAGTAGTTGCTGGCATCGGTCATGGGGCCGAAGAGCAACAGCGCCCCCGGCCAGGCGTCGCGCAGTTCTGCGCCGAGTCGATGGTCGGCGACCACGAGGGCCGATGCGAACGCCGGCGCGAGCCGCGCCAATGCGGCGGACACGGTCGTCTCGCCGGTGATGCTGACCGAGGCGACATCGGCGGTGCCGACCGTTTGCAGGACGGTATCGAGGTCGAGGGTTACCGAGTCGTGGACAACGATGACCACGGTTGCGTCGAACGCCCGAGCCATCGCCGCAGCGGGCGAGATGGCGTCGGCAGTTGCCGGGTCGTAGGCGACGGGAACGACGAGGTGCGAATACATCGCCGCAACCATCCCACGAGCGTCGGCGGTTCGGCGAGACGGCGTGCCGCCGGTCGTGAGGTCATACTGGAGCATGAGTCGTCCCGTAGAGATCGACGAGCTGGCCAGTGCACTGGCACAGCTCGCCCCGGCCGCCTACCTCTGCAGCGTCGCTGCGGACGGTCGTCCGAAAGTCGTTCACGTGCCGATCGCCGTCGAGGGGGCCGATGGCGGTGTCGCTTTGATCGCGCAGGTCGGACCCGGCACCGTGGCCAACGTTGCCGACCGACCGTCGGTGACCCTCATGTGGCCAGGGCACGATGATCAGTCGATGAGCCTGCTGGTGGATGCCGATGCGAGTGCGTCGCCGATCGACGGCTACGTGACACTCATGCCGACGGGTGCGGTCTGGCACCGTCCGGCGCCGCCGATGGATCTACCGTAGGCGCCATGGAAACGCCGCTTCCCGACATCACCGAGTCGTCTGCTTGGCAGGCACTCACCGAACACCACGGCCTCTTGGCCGATCGACACCTGCGAGACCTGTTTGCAGAGGACCCGAGTCGAGGCGACACGATGGTCGCCGGCGTCGACGAGTTGCTGCTCGACTACGCCAAACACCGCGTGACCTCGGAGACCCTCGACCTGCTGGTGGCCCTCACGGTCGAGGTCGACCTCACGGCCCACGTCGACGCGATGTTCTCCGGGGCACCGATCAACCGAACCGAAGGGCGGGCGGTGCTCCACACCGCCTTGCGCGCCGACCCGTCGTCCACGGTGCTGGTCGACGATCACGATGTGGTGCCCGACGTGCACGCCGTTCTGGCTCAGATGCGTGGCTTTGCCGAGCGGGTTCGCAGTGGCGCCTGGCTGGGTCACACCGGCCTGCCGATCAAACACGTGGTCAACGTGGGCATTGGCGGTTCAGATCTCGGCCCCGCCATGGCAGCGCAGGCGCTACAACACGTCGCCGACGTCGACCTCGATGTCGCCTTCGTGTCGAACGTCGACGGCGCGGACGTGGCCGGAGCACTCGTTGGACTCGATCCCGCCCAAACCTTGGTGATCGTGGCGTCGAAGACGTTTGGCACGATCGAGACACTGACCAATGCGCGCACCGTTCGAGCGTGGCTGGTCGACGCCCTCGGTGATGAGGCGGCTGTGGCGAAGCACTTTGTTGCGGTCTCGACGAACGCCGAGCGGGTGGCCGATTTCGGTATCGACACGGCCAACATGTTCGGGTTCTGGGACTGGGTCGGAGGTCGCTACTCGTTCGACTCCGCTATCGGACTCAGCCTGATGCTGCTCATCGGGCCGGACCGGTTCGACGATCTCCTTCTGGGATTCCGCACGATGGACAATCACTTCCGCACGGCACCGCCGAAGCAGAACCTGCCGGTGTTGATGGCGCTGTTGGGCATCTGGTATCGCAACTTCTTCGGCTGCGAAACCCACGCGGTACTGCCCTACAGCGACCGACTGGCCCGTTTCCCGGCGTACCTGCAACAACTCGACATGGAGAGCAATGGCAAGTCGGTACGACTCGACGGCACTCCTGTCTCCACGAAGACCGGGCCGGTGGTGTGGGGCGAACCCGGGACCAACGGCCAGCACGCGTTCTACCAACTGATCCACCAGGGCACGACTCTGATCCCGACGGACTTCATCGGTTTGATCGAGCCGGTGGCCGACCCCGGTGGGAACCACCAGGACCTGTTGATGGCGAACTTCTTCGCGCAGACCGAGGCCTTGGCCTTCGGGAAGACCGCCGACGAGGTGCGGGGCGAAGGGGTCGAGGAATCACTCGTCCCGCACAAGACATTCGCCGGAAATCGACCGAGCAGCACGCTGCTTCTCGATCGGCTCGATGCCAAGACCCTCGGCATGTTGGTGGCGCTCTACGAACACAAAGTCTTTGTGCAGGGCGTGATTTGGGGCGTGAACTCGTTCGACCAGTGGGGGGTCGAGCTCGGCAAAGTGCTCGCCACGCAGATCGGCGACGAACTCGCCGCCGACGAAGACGTGACCAGCCACGACAGTTCGACCAACGCCCTCATTCGCCGCTATCGGGCGAAGCGGGGCTGATCAGGCCCCGAAGCTCAGACCAGGAGCGACGAGCCGGCTTCGAGCTCGGCATCGTCTTGGTCGTCGGCGAGTTCGTGGTGTTCGCGCCGGGCGAGGCTGCCGCTGTTGTGGCTCATCGACCATACGACCGATACGGCGGCGATGAGGAGCACCATGGCCGCCACGGCATCGACCATGAAGTGGTTGGCCGTGGCCATGATGGCGACCAGCATCGCAGCCGGGTGCAGCATCATGACCCAACGCCACCGGGTGCGCGTTGCGCTGATGACGCCCCAGGCCGCCATCGCGGCGTACCCGAAGTGCAGCGACGGCATGGCTGCGAACTGGTTGGCGACGCCGACGTCGGGCGGCGGATAGATGGAAGGTCCGTAGTGCTTCAGGGTGTCGATAAGGCCCGCTTCGCCCATCATGCGGGGCGGCGCGAGGGGATAGACGACGTGCACGGCGAGCGCACCGAGGGTGATGAGCACCATCACCCAGCGCATCCGTCGATAGGTTTCCGCGCGGAAGAAGTACAGCCAGACCATGACGGCGATGGTGACGACGAAGTGGCTGGCAACGTAATACGTATTGATGCCCGAGATGAGCGACTGGGACTGGATGAACATCGCTTGCACCTGCGACTCGACGGCGAGGCCCAGGCCGCGCTCAAAGTCCAGCACCTTCTGGGCGTTGCCCATGGCAACGGTGCCGGCATCGCGGGCCAGATAGCGCACGTACTTGTAGAACATCAGCATGGAGCCGATGAGGAGCGCCTCGCGCAACAGGCGATAGCCGAAGCGACTGTGCCAGAGCTTGGCGACGGACTTGTCGAACGACGGGCGATCGTGGCGGATTGCTGACATTCGACTCCCTCCGCTTCGCTCGCTGGTCGCGCGCCCCACCCTGAGGCTTGGAGTTGCCGCGCTCTGGTCTGAGCCGGCAAATCCCGCGCCTCAGCAACAACACCAGAACAACTATGGCAATTCCATGACGATCTTGCCAGGGTATGAGGGCCTAGGCCATACATTTTCGTGTGAAATGTGGCGCGTGCCCACCGATCGTGAAAAAACCGGCGTCCTACGACACATTTGGTGATGACGGCGGGTGGAGTGGCGGCGCCCGTGACGAACGAACCGTAGGTACCGCTGAACCGGCCGCTCGCCGCTGCGACTGTCGTAGGATTGGCCGTATGAGCGACACTCCCGCACCAGACAGCGCTGCTCCGGCGGATGAGCCGGCAGCGACTCCCGCTCCGACGAATTCTGTGAGCGATCCGGCGAAGCTGATACGCCTGGGCACCATGCTGCAGACGTTGATGGTGGAAGTGCGCGACGCTCCCACCGATGAGGACGGCCGCAAACTGCTCGCCAACATCCACAACGAGACGATGGAAGAACTCGAGACGATCCTCTCGCCCGATCTCATGGCAGAACTGCAGGAATTCGCCGACTGCTGTGACGACGACGGCATCCCGACCGAGTCCGAGCTTCGAGTTGCCCAGGCGCAACTCATGGGTTGGTTGCAGGGTTTGATGCAGGGAATGCAGGCGTCATTCGCGGCGCAACAGGCCATGGCATCGCGCCAGCTCGCCGAGCTTCAGCAGGGGCGTGGCGGCCCGCCGATGCCCGGCAACATGGCTGCCGGTCCTTCCGACGCCGACCCGCCTCGGGGTGGCGTCTACCTCTAGGCCAGCGCAGAGTTCGCGTGGCCGGGCGGTCTGGCGCGGGATAGGCTTCCGCCCGCCATGGCATCGGTTCCCAGCAACGCACCTGATCGGGTGCTCTCCCCGCCCTCGCTCGCGTTGCGGCATCTTCTCGAGGCCGTCGCGCAGGCACTCTGGGCTGAGCCCTGGCGCACCGGGCTCACCGTGCTGGCGTGGCGTCTCGCTGTCGAACCGCCCGGCTCTGTCGACCTGGGACCGGGCGTCGATGAGGAGGCCGCCGACGAGGCTCGGCAGGCGCTTGCCTGGTGGGCCGACCGAGGCGAAATGTGGTTGGTGGAGGCCGACGACGGACTGCGCGAGCTCCCCATTCCGCACTGGATCGCGTCGCAGACCCCGGTCGAGGAACCGGCATCTGCTCTTGCCGACCCCAATGTTCAGCTCGCCGTTGCCCTCGCAGTGACGCGCTGCGCTCGCTGCGGCGCCGAGATCGAAGTCGGTGACCCGTTCGGCCTTGTCAAGCTGCCGGGCGGGCCGGGCGGTTGGTGTTGCCAAGAGTGTGTGGTGGGCGAGTCCACGACGGCTCGATGAGCGCTCGCTAGCGTGAACCGCATGCGCCGCCTCACGCCCTTACCCGTCCTCCTTCTTACGTTCGCGCTTGCGGCCTGTGGCAGTAGCGGATCCGACTCGCCGACGCCCGACAACGGCACGGTCGACCCCGATTCTATCGCCACGCTGGCACCCGAGCAGGGGGTCACCAAGGAACAGCTCGGCAGCGCGCTCGCAGCGAAGTTTCTCGAGCAGGACGTCGAGCAGGCGTGCGGTGAGCCGGCGCTCACGAACGCGGCGGCCAACGGTGCGTTCAGCCGCCCTGACATCATCGCTTGGGCGGAAGGCGACACCGACGATGGCATCCGCCGAGCTATCGAGGATGCGTTGGCGGCCGCAGGCTGTTGATCGTCATGCTCGGTGGCCCGACGATCTGACCGATCGGCGCAGGTCTAGACGAACTGCACGCCTCGGGCGACGAACGCCTCTTTCACGAACGCCTCCGCAACCGCTTCGTCGAGGTCGCCGCGCTTGAAGGCGGTCGCTGCGATCACATCGGCGCCCTTTTGCCGATAGAGCCATCCCGAGAATGCGTCGAGCACGTTGCCGGCGTGCAGCGCGTAGGTCATGAAGGCCGCAACCTTCTTGTTGTGCAACGCCGGCATCTGCATGAGTTTGCCGGTCTGCCCGGGGCGGTGGCCGGCGATGATGATCCCGTCGACCCAGGTGCCGACGAACACGAGGTCGGCTTCGGCGAGGGCATGGTGGTCGACATTGGTGACCGGCCACATTCCCGCCTCGGTGGCGCCGAGCTTCAGTGCGGCTTTGCCGATGAGCTCGGCCGCATGGCGGGTGTTGCCTGTGCGGCTTTGGTATAGAACGGCGACCTTCACTGCGGTGGCTCGCTTTCAGGTGTTACGAGTACAAGTTCACATCGTAGGCGGCGTCAGCTTGCGTCGCTGTACTCGCGCCACGGTTCGCCGAGTCGGCTCTGTCCGAGTCCGGGCCGGGTGTAGTCGCAGGAGCCGCCACCGAAGATGAGGTTGAGGCGCGCGGTCTGTTCGATGGTGAACGGGACGAGGTAGTCGTCGGGGGACAGCGGACCGGGATCCTTGAGGGCGCACTTCAACACGTCGGCCGCCGTGCCATCACCCGCAACCTGGCGTGGGTCACCGAGCAGCGGAAACGCGCAGGGCCCGCCGACTTCGTTGACGGTCTCGCCGACCGACACCGTGCCATCGGCGGTGGTGCATTGATCCTGCGCGCTGTCGGGTCGCGCGTTGGCGACGATGATTCGTCGGCTATCGCCACTGGTGTCGGCCGCGATCGCCGTGGCCCATTCATCGGCCGCAAACACCGCATCGCGTGTTGCGGTGGCGGTGTCCTTGAGCAGGTCGGGGTTGACGACGACGGTGCCATCGGGGGCGGGTGTGGATCGGCCATCGATGCTGAAAACGGCCACGTTCGAGGGGGGTTCGGTACCGCCGCCGCCGATGCGGTCGAGCAGACTGAAGACCCGCCATCGATCGTGGATGTCGCCGGCCGGATCACGGTCGACGCTGACGATGACGATCGGAATTCGGCGCACGTCGCCTTCGGCCTGGTTGACGCGACCGTAGCGGTACAGGGATTCGATGACGTCCACGTCGGCCTCGGCGCGGGCCGCCTGCTTGTTGCCGTTCTGGTCGAAGGATCCGATGAATTCGTTGAGGTCGAGAAACTGATCGACGGAGATCGATCCTTCGTTCAGCGCGCCGAGTCCGTACTGGACGCCGACGTTGTCGAAGTACGACGGAGCGGGTTCGCCACGGCTGGCACCGAACACCAGCGGGTTCGCGTCGGGCACGGTGCAACGCAGACCGTTGGGGTTGGAGGTCGGGTCGAACACGATGTCGTCGAGCGAGTCGTCGCAACCGCGGGAGGGGTTGGTGAGCAGACGAAAGTCGTTGTTCCAATTTGCGCAGGTGGTCGGGCTGGCATGGCCGTTCACGGCCGCCTGTTGTTCGGCGGTGAAACTCTGGCCGATCGGCGAGGCATAGAAGTCGATGAGCAGGGAACAGTCGACGATTCCGGCCTGCGTGGTGACCCAATCGGGGAAGACCGCGCTCGCCGCGATTGCGTCGAGCAGGCCGGGGTAGTTCTGGGCGATGAGGAACTGCTGGATGGCGCCGGCAGAGCCGCCTTGGCCGATCGTCAAGGAGGGTTCGCCGTACTGCTCGATGAAGTGCTCTTTCACCATCATCGTCGTTTCGGCGGAAAGCACATCGTTGCAGTGGGTGTAGAACGAGGTGAAGGTCGAGGCCGCCAGCGCGTAGCCCTGTCGGAGCAGCCCGACGTCGGCCGGGCCGCCGGTTTCAACCGACGATCCGAGGAGGCTCGACTGGCCTTGGGCATAGGACGAGGTACACCCTCCGCCGTATCGGAAGACGAGTCTTTGGTTCCAAGCCGATGGGTCCCAGTCCCCGCCGAGTGCGAGTTCGGGAGCCGGGTCGATGGCGTGGAGCCAGTAGACGCTCCGGTTGATTGTCCCGACCTCATTCCGGATGATGGCGTCGACCAGGGTGTCGTTGACGATGACTTGGTCGATGTCGTCGGGTCGCGTTGCGGAGTCAGGCAACGGGCGGATGCTGTTGTCCGTGGCGATGTAGGTCCAAAAGATCTTGGTCGGGGCCGAACAATCAGCGTCGAGTGCCTGGCCGAGTCCGTGTTGTTCGGTCGTGCAGACGATCGGATCACTGTGCGGGCCCGAGAACACCGGGCCGCGCTGGGAGAAGGTGGTGAGGGTCACCGGTGTGGTGATGGAACCCGATGTGACGCCGAATGAGTTGCTGCCGATCCCGAGGCCGGTGACGAGGCCGACGAAGTCGCCCGAGGAACTGTCGCGTTCGAACACGTCGGTGACGTCTTCGCCGTTGAGCGTCATCGTGGAACCGATTCGGGCCTGCTCGATCTTGATGAGCGCGTCGTCTCCGGTGATGCGGCTGGCGTCGCCCGACACCACGGTGACCACCGGGCCGGTGACCGTGCCGGTGGACTGGGCCAAGGTGGTCAGCGGCGACGGTTGAATTCGGATTTCGTCGACCTGGTTGACGGGAACCGCAGCGTCGGACGCACAACTCGCGGCGAGGAGGGCCGCGACCAACGTTGCGATGACCGAGACCAGGCTGTTTCGTCGGGGACCGCGCATCGGGGCCATCGTAGTCCCGCGGGTGCCCGAGAGCCTGCGCGGGAAGTCACGTACCGGCACGGTGCGGGGAAAGATAGATTCGGTCTGTGCAACGAGGCGTCTTGACCCTGGGCGCGGCCTACGTCCTGTGGGGTCTCAGCCCGATCTTCTGGAAAGCCCTCGGCGGCGTTCCTGCGGTCGACACGGCGGCGAGTCGGGTCGTCTGGTCGTTCGTGCTGCTCGCGGGCGTGCACACGGTGCGTCGGAGTTGGCCGACCATGCTCGCGGTCGCAGCCAACCGTCGCAATGCGCTGACCGGCATGGTCACCGGAGCGCTCGTGGTGGCGAACTGGTTGATCTTCATCTGGGCCATCGGAGAGGAACGGCTGACCGAAGCCGCCCTCGGGTACTTCATCAATCCGCTGTTCAGCGTGTTTCTGGGGGTGGTGTTCCTGCGCGAGAAGATGCGGTCGGTGCAGTGGTTGTCTGTCGCGCTCGCCGGAGCCGGCGTGGTCTGGCTGACGGTTGAAGTCGGCCGCGTGCCCTGGGTGGCCTTGTCCCTGGCCGGCACGTTCGGTCTGTATGGGCTGCTCCGCAAGACCGCCGATTTCGGGTCGCTCGACGGTCTCACGCTCGAGACCGGAGCGATGTTCGTGTTTGCGGCGGGATTTCTGCTGGTGCAGGCAACGACCGGTCACGGCATCATCGGCCCGTCGGTGCCCGGGCAGAGTCTGCTTCTCCTGTGCACCGGCGTCGTCACGGCTGCGCCATTGCTCTTGTTCGCGAGCGGCGCGCGGATGGTGCCGCTCAGCGTGGTCGGGTTGATGCAGTACATCAACCCGACGATGCAGTTTCTCCTCGGCGTGGTTGCGTATGGCGAGGTGTTCGATCGGCAGCGTTTCGTCGGCTACGCGATGATCTGGGTTGCGCTCGGACTGTTTGCCTTCGACAGCCTGCGATTCACCCGTGGAACGCGGACTGCCGCAGCCGTCCCGCGCCTTTCGTAGCGAGGCGGAGAAGCGGTGAGGCGGAGACGCATCGATCCACTTTTGGCGGCGCTGGTTGCTGCTCACTAGGGTCTGTCGGTATGGCCTTGACCGTTCTGACGGATGAAGAAGCTTCCATAGCGGGGGAGGTGATCGACGGACGAGCGCTGATCGATGCGGCCGACCTGCAAGCTGCCCTGGGTTGGGAGTTGAAACCCGAGGGACTCTGTCAGGCCGAGGTCTGCGTACCCGTGTCGAACCCCGATGCGATACGAAGCGGTGACCGACTCGACGTCGGTGCCGTCGCCGCAGCGCTGGGCCGCCCGAGCATGGTCGATCAATCCCTTGGTGCCATCGTGGTCGGTGCGCCCAAGACCGCTCGCCAGAACAAGCTCGGATCCGAGGCCCCGCCGTTCGAGCTTCCCGATCTCGCCGGTCAGATGCAAACGCTCGAAACGTTTCGGGGTCAAAAGAAGCTGCTCTTCGCCTTTGCCAGTTGGTGAGGTTGCGCACTCGACCTGCCCGGGTGGCAGGCACTCATCGACGAACTCGCAACGGGCGCCGACGACGACTTCACCGTCATCGCGGTTGCGCTCGAACAAGATGCTGCGGTGCTCGACCCCTTCATCGACGGCATCACCATGCCGATCTTGCTCGATCGCAACCATCAGATCACCGAGCGGTACAGCATCACCAACATCCCGACCGTGGTATGGCTCGACGAGGAGAATCGCGTCGTTCGGCCGAACACTGCGGCGCCTGGCACCGACACCTTCATCGACTTCACCGGCGTGTCGGGCGAACCTCACAAAGAGGCGATACGCGAGTGGGTGCGCAACGGCACCGTCGAACTGTCGACCGACGAGTCGGCCGGCATCACCGGTTTGAGTGACGACGAGATCGACGCCCGGCTGCATTATCGGTTGGCCTTGGTTGCGCGTCGCGCCGGCAACGATCCGGTGGCGCTTGAGCACTTCGCCGCAGCGTCTGCGTTGGCGCCGCACGATTTCACGATTCGGCGCTCCGCCATGCCGCTGACCGGTGGCGACCCGTTCGGCGCCGAGTTCTTCGAGCTATGGGAAGAATGGCAGGCCGGCGGGCGCAAATACCACGGCTTCTCCGTCTGAGCATCTCGCCGTCCTCAGCTCACCGGGCACCTAGAACAAGACGTCGAGGGCGGCTTCGGCGGACGTGTGCGAGCGATCGTCGCTGTCGAGCTTCGTGAGCCAGCTCACCGAGACGTAGCCGTCCATGACGGCGCCACTGTCGGTGTCGGTCGGGATCGCGGTGGCTTCCTTACCCCAATCCATGGCGACGTTGAAGCTTCCCTCGTGGCCGGCTTTGGGTTCGAGGCGTACGGAGCCCATGGTGCGCGGCGGGACCGTGCCGATTTCGCAGCGCTTCCACCCCTTGATCTGCTCCATCGGGAGGTTGGGAACGTTGATATTGAGCACCGACGGTTCAGCCGGTGGCGACGTCAGCAGCCCACGAACCGCATGCTGGGCGACCGTCGCGGCGGAGTCCCACAGCTGCTTGTCGAGCACGTCGTCCCAGCCCTGTCCGAGCACGCCCCACGAGTCGACTGCCTGACTGACGGCGACGCCGGTGACGCCCCCGTTTCGCCCGCTGAGACAGGCGCCGACCGTGCCGGAGTAGTACACCGACCGGCCAACGTTGGCGCCAGGATTGATGCCGGCGACGACCAAGTCGATCGGATCGCCTCCGAACGCCCCGAGTCGACCGAACATCGAGCACAGCGCGGGAGGACCACTGACCGACCACGCCTCGTCGATGCCATCGACCTGTGCTTTGTGTACCTCGGGGCGAATGAGGTGGATCGACCCGAGGGCACATCCGAAGCCGGAGTATTCGCGATCGGGGGCGACGATGACAACATCGCCCAGCTCTTTCATGGCCCGGGCCAGCACGTGCAGCCCCACCGAGTCGATGCCGTCGTCGTTTGTCACCATGATGCGCATGCGTCGACGGTAGCGACCTCGATCTGAACTGCAGGGGTCTCCGACGCAAAATTCGGGGGCGAACCTCGTGGGGACGCGGCCCCGGGGGAAGATGGGGGAAGATGCACCGGTGAATGATGAGCAGCAACTGACAGACGTGGTCGTGGGCGATGAAGCCGATGCGTGGGAAGCCGTGGGTTTCACGATCGTGTCCGACCTGGCCGGATCGAGCGTGATCATCGGCAGCACAGCGATCCGGCTGGTCGGTTCCAGCGGGGCCCGCGGGATTCGGTCGGTCGGGATTGCGACGATGGGTGCGGGTGAGCTCGACGGCATGCCCTTGACCGAGTCCGGATCCGTCCCCGAAGCGCCGCAGCACCCCAACGGCGTGACGCGCTGGGATCACCTCGTCGTGATGTCCCCCGACAGCGATCGCACAACATCGGTCTTCGAGCTGGCTGGCCTCGAGGCCCGCCGGGTCCGTCGCTTCGAGATGGCGGGAACGCCGAGTCGGCAGACGTTCTTCTGGCTCGGCGACGTGATCCTTGAGCTGGCTGGACCCGACGCGGCTTCCGGGGATGGGCCGTCGACTGCGTGGGGCGTTGCTCTCACATCACCGGATCTCGATGCGACGGCAGCATCGATGGGCGATCTGTGCGGAGCGCCCAAGGATGCCGTGCAAAAGGGTCGCCGTATCGCCAGCGTTCGCACTCGCGACGTCGACATTTCCGTACCGATTGCCCTAATGACGCCTCATCCAAAGGCCCGGTAGTCCAAAAGACAGCTAGTCGATCGTGGAATATGACGTGTCGCGGTTGGCGGTGGTGTCGGTGCCGACTTCGGCGACGGCAGCCGCGAGATCCGCAAGGAACGCATCGATGTGGGGAGCGTTGTTGACGCACACGGTCGCGTGCAGTGCGTCGGGATCGTTCTGACGGTCGAGGTGCCAGCCGCCGCGAGCCTTGAGATCGTCGGCGACCGCGAACACGTCGATGGTCGCCGGATCGTCGGCGGCGATGGCGAGGAGGTGACACGTCGGGTCGGCGACGATGCGCAATCCGTCGATCGCCCGCACGCCTGCCCGCATCCGATCGGCGGCGTCGATGGTTTGCTTCGTCAACCGCATGTAGCCATCGACTCCCAACCGGTTCATCACCGCCCATGCTGCAGCCATCGGCCCGCCCGGACGCGAACCCGCTTGGTTCGGCGACGCGTAGAAACCGCCGAGCCAGGCATCGAACGAGAAGGTCTGGTACTTCCGCAGATGTTTGTCGCGATGGAGGATGATCGAGGCGCCCTTTGGCGAATAGCCGAGTTTGTGGACGTCGAGCGAGATGGTGGTGACGCCGGGAACACGGAAGTCCCACGGTGGTACCTCATGGCCGAGCTTCTCCATGAACGGAAGGATGAAACCACCCATACAGGCATCGGTGTGGAAGGAGGCGCCCACGTCGACCGCCAGCGCTGCGAGTTCCGGAATCGGATCGATGACTCCCTGCGGGTACTGCGGCGCCGAACCGACCACCAGCACGGTGTTCTCGGTGACTGCGTCGGCCATCGCGTCGACGTCGGCGGTGAAGTCGGCCTTCACCGGGACCGTGACGGTGGTGAGACCGAAGTCATAGGCCGCCTTGTGAAACGCTGCGTGAGCGCTGTTCGGCAGCACCATTTCCGGCGCGGAGATCGTGCGTTCGGCCCGACCCCGTTCGCGGGCCGCTTTCACCGCCATCAGAATGGATTCGGTACCGCCGGAGGTGAGAAAGCCCGCCGCCTCGTCTCCGCCCAGCAATTCGCCCATCGCGCCGCATACCTCACGCTGGCATTGGGCCAGGCTCGGGAATGCAAACGTGTTGAGTGCGTTTTCGTGGAGGAACATCTCGGATGCGGCCTCTGCGACCTCGTGCACCTCGGGTCCTCCGTCGTACACCAGGCCAAAGGTGCGCCCCTCGCGCCAAGGCACGTCGTCGATGCGCATCGCGCTGAGTTCTGCGAGGACCTCGTCTGCAGGTCGGCCGTGTTCTGGGAGCGCCATGGGCTTCTTTCGTTCGGGGTATGGACCGTGGATTGTTATCGCAACGCGGACGCGACCTGGGCCCACTTGTCGTAGACGTCGGGGTCGTCCTTGCGTTGCGTATTCGCGGTGTAGCTCATCAGCCGTACGTTGGGAGCGAGTTGGCCGTAACGTTCGTCGAGTCGAGGGCCGAGTTCGGACCAGGTGCCCGAGACGACGTAGTGGTCGAGCACCTCGTCGGTGATCAGCGCCACCATGCCGGCCATGTCGCCTTCGGCCATCTTCGCGTGGAGCTGATCGCTCAGTCCGTCGAAGCCATGCTGTTCGAAGACCGGCGAGTAGGTGCGCGTCGATCCGTAGAAGCCGATCATGCCGCGAGCATGTTCCCGTGTGGCCGCAATCTCCTCGTCGTTGGCACCGACCGCGGTCATGACCGGGATCTCGAGGGTCAGATCGGCCATCGAGCGTCCGCCGCGCTCGGTGCCTTTGATGATGTTGGGGATCTGCTGGTCTCGCAGGTACTCGGGTGAATGAAAGGGATGGACATGGATGCCGTCGCAGATCTCGCCGGCCATGCGGCTCATCCATGGAAGAACAGCCGAGATGAAGATCGGCGGATCGTCGACATCGATGGGTCCCGGCGACCACTGCGACGGGAGGAGGGAGAAGTTGTAGTAGTCGCCTTCGAACTTCAGCTTTTCCTCGCCTTTGAACGCCCGGAAGATGGCCTTCAGCGCGAGCACGTACTCGCGCATGTGCGGACCGGGCCGACCGAACTCGGCGCTGTAGCGGCGTTCGATGTGTGCCTTGACCTGTGTGCCGAGTCCGAGGGTGA
>CBESNZ010000015.1:0-18910 GCA_965531045.1 uncultured Acidimicrobiales bacterium | reverse complement strand
GGGCGGCGAGCTCGAACTCGAGTGTGGCCGAGGCTTCTTCCATCTGCGCTTGCAGGTCGGCGATGACCTCGTCGGTGTCGCCCTCCAGGAAGCTGATGAGATTGTCGACGAGTGCGGCGTACTCGGGCGGTGTGATCTCGCCGACGCACGGCCCCGAACACTTTTCGATGTGGAACAGCAGGCATGGTTTGCCCAGCTTTTCGTGGCGACCGAACTTGTTGTCGCTACAGGTGCGGATGGGAAACGTCCGCAAGAGCAGGTCGAGCGTGTCGCGAATGGCGTAGGCCTGGCCGTACGGCCCGAAGTAACGATTGCCTTTCTTGCGTTTCCCACGCATCACCATGGCCCGCGGCCACTCGTCGGACGACGTGACCGCGAGAAACGGGTAGGACTTGTCGTCCATGTAGCGGATGTTGAAGCGCGGCTTGTGACGCTGAATGAGGCTGTACTCGAGCAACAACGCGTCGACCTCGTTGTCGACCTGAATCCACTCGACGGTGTCGGCCGTGGCGACCATCGCCGCCGTCCGCACGGGCAGGTGCTTCTGAAAATAGTTGTTCAGGCGGGCCCGCAGGTTCTTCGCCTTGCCGACGTAGATGACCCGGCCATCAGCATCTTTGAACTGGTACGACCCTGGGGTCTCGGGGATCGTGCCGGTCGGCGGTCGTTGCACCACGCCGTCGAGACTACCGAGCCCGTGTGACGGTCCGTAGCTTCGACGCAACCGGATTCAGCCGACGCGCGCCTCGGCGATGAGCGTGTCACTGGCATCGAGGTCGGAAAGAACCCGTCCGTAGGCGCCGTCCAAGTCACCATCGCGCAACATCGACCATTGCTGGTGACCGCCCGGGCGCTCTCGGGACAACCAGTAGAGGTGATTTGCGAGCGGATACCGCTGGAACCCTCGAATCGATACCTGGTCGAATCCGGCGGTCTCCAGGAAGCGACGCAGGCTCTCTCGGGTGTGCAACAGGAGGTGCTCGCTCCACAGGGTGAAGTTCTTGAACGCCTCGAGCTCGAGAAAGCTCAGAAGGAAGTCGCGTGCGTGAGGGACTTCGATGACAACTTTGCCACCCGGCGCAAGCTTCGAGCGCAGTGCCCGCAAGTCGTCGAGTGGTTGCGGAAGGTGTTCGAACACGTGAAAGAGGGTTGCCACGTCCACCGAAGCATCGGGGACATCGCGCAGGTTCGCAAACACGTCGTAGCCCTTGGCGCGAAGCGCGGCCTGGAATTCGCCCTGTGGTTCGACCGCCGATGCGTGGAGAGCCCGGTGGCCGAGACGGTCGAGCATCGCACCCGACCCGGTTCCGACATCCAGCCAACGCCGGTTCGTGATCGCCTCCGACCACTGGATCGCGCGACGGGTCGTGTCCTCGTCGTGGGCCATCGCAACTCGGTCGCGATCGCCGAGCGCAGCGAGTTCATCGTGCGACTTGTCCGGGTAGTAGGCCGCGTCGATGTGGTCGATCGACGAAAGCACGACAACGCCTGATTCGCTACATCGGTATGCCGACACGTCGTCGCGGTCCCGGGTGCGGTCGTGGAACACCTCGAGCGAGCCGGGGCGGCACACACCGAGGGCCAACAGATCGGCGTGCAGCGAGTGCAACACCTCGGTATCGGTCAGAACCACTGCTCGAGCCTCTCCATCGCAACCCAGAATCCTTCGCCGCTGTTCTTGTGGCCCTGCCACACCTCGGGGATGAACGAGATGTCCGGATAGTCCAAGAGCTGGTCGGCGAGTGCGCCGAAGTCGATCTCGCCATCGCCGACCTGGAGACCCTCGCCGTCGACGCCTTCAGCGTCGACAAGGTGCAGGTGAGCCGTGTGCGGCGCGACCTTGCGCACGAAGTCGGCGAAGCTGATCGACGCGTGGTTACAGGCCAGCTTGGAGTGTGAGACATCGAGGCAGACCCGCATCTTCTCTGCTTCGCAGAAGTCCACAATCTCGTCGGGATCGACGAACAGATTGTGGAATCGCTGCCCACCCATGTGCCAGGGAAACGGGGGCATCGTCTGGGGGATCAGCTCAACACCATCGGTGCTGAGCTCGAACAAGGCGTCGACCAGTCGTTCGTAGTACGGGCCACGTTCCGAGGACGCAAGCGGAGCGTCGAGGCTGAAGCCGCCCATGTTCACGATCATCAAAGCAGGATCGGTGTTGGCGAACCGTGCGGTCAGCGAGCGGGTCAGATCGATGACCCGCTGCAACTCCTTGATCGAGTGTCGACGGTACTCGTCGTCGGCGGTACACAGATCGAGGATGTGGTCGCCGGCGAACAACTCCGGAGCGTGAACAACAAGGTCGAGGTCGAGGCTCTCGCTGAAGTACTCGAGGCCGTCGAGATCGAGATCGCGATAGCTCAGGTGGATTTCGAGTAGGTCGGCGTTGGTTCGAGGGACCAGCTGATCCCAGTCGTGATATCGAACCGGCAGGCCCCATGGCCTGGCCAGTTCGTAATCGCGCGCACGCACCACATGGTCGGCGAGGTCTGTTGGGTAGAAGAAGTCCCCGGCCTCGAAGTCCCGCACCGCGCGACGGCCGATGAGTTCGCCGATGCGATTCGGTTGGATGCCTCGGCCCGGGCTCTTGATGTCGAGCATCGAAGCTTCGATCACGTCGCCGGTAGCTATCAAGGTGTTCGCGACGACGCTCTTGGCCAGGATCTCACGATTGAGCATCTCGCCTTGGCTGAGGGACCTTTCGTCGGCGGTCCCCAGCGACATCTCGATCTCGCTGATGCCTTGCGTGAGCGATGCCAGCTCCGACGGCAACAGACTGACCTTGTGGTCGTTGCCTTCCTGTCGACGGTCGAAGGTGACGTGCTTTTCGATGATGCGTGCGCCGCGAGCGACCGCGGCAAGCGCCACCGCAATGCCTCGTTCGTGGCCGGAATACCCGACCGGAAAATCGCCCAACTCCCGCAATCGATCCATGTACGCCAGATGGACGTCCCGAAACGGTGCCGGATAGGCCGAGTTGCAGTGCAACAGCGCAAAGGGTGCGCCGCGCCGTTCGAGCAAGTCCACCGTCTCGTCGATCTCGGCTTCGGTCGACATGCCGGTCGAGAGCACCAACGTCTTGCCGGTGTCGATCGCTGCGGAAATGAGTTCGTGATTGGTGAGGTCGGCCGACGCGATCTTGTAGGCCTCGAGGCCGTAGTTCTCGAGTCGTCCGAGGCTCGCCATGTCCCAAGGCGTGCACATGGCGACCGCACCGCGCTCACGACAGAAGTCGAACACCCGAAACATCTCATCCGGACTGAGCTGGAAACGCGCCAACAGATCGAGGGTGTACTGCGTCCCCAAATCTTCGGACTCATCGTCGGGATTTCCGGCATTTACATACAACGACTCCATATCGCGCATCTGAAATTTCACCGCGTGGGCGCCGGCTTCGATCGAGGCTTCGGTCAGCTCGAGCGCGGCATTCACGTCCCCGTTGTGATTGTTGCCGATTTCGGCGATGACAAACACCGGATCGCACTCGCCCAAACCGTGCGAACCGATCGAGATCGTCCGTTGCGACGGCCAGGCGACCGCCTGCAACCGGCGCTGCGCATCGAGGAGCGGAACCGACTTGATACGAGCGGAGAACAACGACTGAATGGCTTCGCGAGAGTCGTCGACGCTGGCGGACACAAAGGTCCGATTGGCGATGCTCAACGCTGGTCGCTCGAGGTCGATATCGGGTTGCGTCACGATCCAACGACGAAAGTCGCCATCGGTCATGACCCCTTCGAGAACCCCGTGCGGCGACACGAGGTACAGCAGGCCGGCGCGGTTTCGACTGATCTTGCTGAGCACGGTCACGATGGCGTCATCGCCATACGCAACCATCTCGGAAATCTTGTGGTCGATCAACACTCAGGAGTCCTTTGACGACATGTGAACAGACGGGGGTGCTCCATCGGCCGAGGCAACCCCGTTATGAGTCGAGACAGCGGGAGCGGAACTACCGAGCCGAGCGCCGATGTCGACGAGGTTCAGACGCGTGAGGTCCCACAACCGGTCCTGCGCTGCGCCGAGTTCCGCCGAGATTCGATCGCGGTCGGTTCGCTGGACGTCGATGCGATCGACCAACTGGTCACACAGGTCCTTCGATCCGACTTCGACGCCCCATTCGGGATGCCCGACGTCGTCGAGGAACCACTGCATCTTGTCGTGACTGATGATCGACAGAATGGGACGGCGGGCGCCGAACGGAATCATCTGCGCGTGACCGCGCAGGCCGACCGCAAGGTCGCAGCGAGCGTAGGTATCCACGATGTCGCCCGGCTCCGAATCGGTCAGGTCATCCACGACGTAGTCGACGCCAAGCGCATCGAGATACGGCAAGAACTGCAGGTCGAGATCTTTGTGCGCTGTGTACCGCACCTGCCATCCGGTTGCCTCCGCATGCCTCATCGCCTGCGCAATCTGCGACAAAGCCGCTTCCGGATCGAGGCCAAATCGCATTTCGGGCCGATCGAATGCCACGTTCAATCGCAGGACCTGTCGACCGGATCGAGCATGGTCGATGACGACCGGCGCGACGTTCTTGTCCAGATGCCAAAGGAAGATCGTCGGACACGGCTGCAGTGTGAGTCGCTCCGCCAGCACCGACGGAAGGTACTCGCTGACGGCTCGGATACTGCCCTTGTTGCGGAGTCCGAAGAACGATGAGGTCTCGACCAGTGCCTGGAGGTGATCGGCAAACGGCGGATCGAAGTCCGCCTGGCCGCGGAAGCGGTTGTAGCCAATGCCAAACACCATGACCGGAACGTTGAGCGAGCGGACCGCGTCCACGGTCGAATTCCATTGCCACCCGCTGGCCGAGGCGTCCGCCCCCGCCTGATCACGCAACAGCAGTCCGCCGCCGCCGATCACGACACCATCGGTCTCTCCATTGAGCTGCAGCGCAGCGTCGACGTCGAGGTGCTCCCAAAGCTGCCGCCGATTCCAATCGATTGCACCTAGTTGCTGCTCGAACAGTCGTCGCACTTCTGCGAACAGCAGCGTGTCACCGGCGTTGCGGTTGAGACTCGCGTGTATTCCGACATGCGTCAGGTTTGTGGTCATCCGGATTCCAAGCTCAGAAGGGAACGTTGTGCGTGAAGTAGATCTGCGGGCTCGTTGATGTCGACCGACGCGTCGGCGGGCATCACGTAGGCCATAGCCCCCGGCACGTGATAGGTGCGGGCGCTCAGCAACTGGGCGGCGTCGGCGACGTAGATCGATCCGTTCAGGCCATAGAGCGGCCGCTGCTCCTGGCGCTGCGCGGTCAGCTCGTCGAAGGGCGCGAGCGGAATCAGGGTGCCGTCCTCGCCGATATGGCGCAGGTGGATGATCTGTTTGTCGAGTTCGGTCACACTGACAACCGATGGAGGGCGGTTCGTGCGCCAACACGACACAGCGCCGGCGATGTGCTCGGGTCGCCGAAAGGGACTCGTCGGCAGGAGCATCACAACGAGACGCGGCCGGTAGCCGGCCTCACCAAGTGACTCGACGACCTCGAGCACCGGATGAATGGCATGGACTTCATCGGAGCCGAGCGCTCGGGACCGCCCGAACACCTCAGCGTCCGCCGAACGGGCGGATGCGAGGATCTCATCGTCATCGGATGTCACCATGACGCGGTCGATCACTCCCGATGCCTTTGCCGCCTCGATCGTCCAATGGATCAGGGGACGACCGCCGAGGTCGACCAGGTTCTTCCCCGGAATCGCCTTGGATCCGCCGCGGGCGGGAACGACCGCAAGCACGTCGGCGCTCATGATCGGGCCCCGGCCCGGATCAGGTGGAGAAGACCGACCAGACTCGCGATCGCCAAGAGAACCCGAAGAAGTAGCCACACTCCCCCAGTCGGCAAGGCCACACCGAGGATGAGCCCTGCGGCCGCACACGCTGCCCCGCGAATCTCGGCGCCGTTGTCCCAGGGAATCTCGACCCTTCGATTTACGATCGTCCGAACGACCTCCGCCCACAGCGAGTACGTCACCAACGTGGCCGCGGCGGCGCCGGCCAGACCGAAGCGCGGCACCAACGCCACATTGAGCCCGAGATTGACCATGGCGGCGAGCGGCGTCACGACGGCCAGCACACCGGTGCGCCGCTGTTGGAACACGACCAATGCCGACGACTGGTACGTGACGTAGACGAAGCCGGCCGGAGCCACGATCGCCGCGATGACCGCAAGAGATTCCGGGTCGTAGGCACCCGGAGCAGCAACGGCGAGGGCCACAGGAGCGCCCAGGGCCAAGCCGAAGGAAGCGACACCGAGTAGGCGGTGCGCGAACGAGGTCGTTTCGGCGAGTGCTACCCAGCGGTCTTCGGATCGGGCCCCGAACACCAGGGGCGCCCAAGCGGCGTTGAAGGCCAATACGGCAACGATGCCGAGCGAACCGACCAGGTAGGCGACTTGGTATCGCCCGACCTCGCCGAGTCCGCTCGAACGCTCGATGATGGTCCGGTCGCCCATCTGCAGCAGGAAGATCCCGACCGAGTGCGGAACGGTAGGGAGGCCGAGTCGGAGTCCAGCGCGAATGTCGGCTGCAGACGCACGCTCGGGGCGCATACGCCCCGCCAGCAACGCACCGATCCCCGCGACGGCATAGCCGGCGAAGACCCCGGAGAGGTACCAGCTTGCGGATCCGCCGCGCCATGCCGAAAGCGCCAACCCAACGGCCTGGCCGCCGAGCGTCGATATCAGCGACACCGCCACGAACGGCGCGGGCTTGTCGACCGCCCGCAACACGTTGAGACCGACCACGACGAGGACCATGGGAATCGCCGTGAAGACACCGAGTTGCAGGACCGATCCGTAGTCGAGCGAGGCGAAGATCTCAGCCCACCACGGCCCCGCAAGATGCACCGCGACCACAACGCCGGTGGCGGCAAGCACGGCCAGCCAGGACAGCGCTCGTCCCAACGCGGCGTCGCCGGTGGACTCACCATCGGCGAAGTGTTCACGATTCGCGGCCGAGTGCAGTCCCAGCGTCGCGATCGGCGTGATGATGCTTGCGACCATGAGGGCGATTCCCACCCGACCGAACGCCGAAGCGTCGAGCACCCGTGTCATCAGCGGGAGCGTGATCAGCACGCCGAGGGCGCGAACCATGGTCGCGAGCGAATACGAGGAGCCGCGGAGGAGTAGCCAGCGAACGGCGTTTTCGTTTGCTGCCTCCTGTCGCTCAGATATCCGATGGCTCATCCGATTGGAATCGGCACATAGGGCTCGAAATCGAGCGCCAGGAGAATCAATGGCCACGCCATCGCCACAATCCAATGCCATCGTCAATGCGACACCGTCGGTGAGCGTCATCATTCCGACGCTCAACGAGCGCCGCTATATCCGTGACCTGCTCGATGCATTGATGGCGCAGGACTACGAGCACATTTGTGAGATCCTCATCGTCGACGGTCAGTCCACCGACGGCACCGTCGACATCATCCACGCCTCGGGTTGTGGCATCGAGGTGGTGCCGAACCCTGGAGTCACGGCCGCGGCAGCGATGAACGTCGGTATCGATCGGGCCAAGGGCGACGTCATCGTTCGCCTCGATGCTCACGCCCGCTACGCCCCCGACTACGTGAGCCGTTGTGTCGACGTCCTCGTCGAGACCGGCGCCGACAACGTCGGCGGGCCGATGCGCCCGCAGGGAACCACCGCGTTCGGCCGGGCTGTTGCCGCGGTAACCACGTCCCGTTATGGGATCGGTCCCGGGACATTTCACTACGGCACCGAACGCTGTGAGGTCGACACCGTGTTTCTCGGTTGCTGGCCGAAGTCGGTACTCGAGCGTCTGGGCGGATTCGACGAAGTGAACCTCCAGTGGGCGGCCGAGGACCACGAACTCAACATGCGGCTCACCCAGTCGGGCGGGAAGATCATCCTCGACCCCAACATCCGGTCTGTGTACTTTCCGCGAAGCACGCCGGAGGCGCTGGCCCGGCAGTACTTCAACTATGGCGTCGGCAAGGCGTCGACACTCGCAAAGCATCGCATGTTGCCGTCCTGGCGGCCGCTGGTGCCGGCCGCAATGGTTGCGGTGACCCTGGTCGCTGCGATCACCGGACGAGGTGCGAGTCGGGTCGCGGTCCCGGTGGTGCATTCGGTGTTCGTCGGAACGCTTGGGCAGAAGCTCGCTCGCACCGACGGCGTCACTGCGCATCACGCCGCCCAGGCAACGTCGATCTGTCATTGGACCTACGGTGCAGGCTTCTGGGTCGGTATCGGTCGCTGGCTGACCGGTCGAGGGTTCGACAATCGACGAAAGACGGGCTGTCGATGACGGTTCCAACAGCGGTAGAGCTTCGCCACCTTGCGCGCAAGGGGCTCGACTTCGCCGCCCGCGAGGTCGGCCAGGCACCGGAACAGCGTCAGGCGCGTCGACTCAGCGCGAGCACCGACACGTCGGCCTCTGACGGCACCGGGCCGCGGATCCTTTTCCTGACGCCGCGTGATTGGGCGATGCATGTGCAGCTCGAGGGATCCCTCGCGCTGGCACTCCGCCACCGCGGGGCATCGGTCAAATTTCTCACCTGCGGCGGCGGGCTCGACATCTGCGACCGGATCAACGTCCACCAGGGGCCACCCTTGCCGTGCCGCTCCTGCAAGAAGTACGTCGACAACTCCCTCGATGCGTTCGGGATGCCACACACGTCGCTCACGGACGATTGGCGGCTCGATGATCCCGGCGACTGGCCCGAGCTCGACGAGCTCGGCATCGCCGAACTCGGTTCGGTCGTCGATGACGGTCTCCCGCTCGGCGAGTTGCTGAACATTCCAACCCGCTGGTTTCTTCTTTCATCGCGCCTCGAACAGGACCCCTTGGGCGCCGATACGTACCGCGCCTTTCTCAAGTCCGCGCGCCGCATCGCCCGAGGGTTTCGCCAGACGATCGCCAGATGGCGGCCCGACACGGTGGTCATGCTCAACGGCCTCTTCAGCTTCGAGGCCGTGGCCCGAGCGATCTGCGAGGAGGAGGGCATCGATGTGGTGACGTATGAGCGAACCCACCGAAAGGGGGCCTTGGTCTTCGCCCGCAATGCGCCGGCCAATCGCTACGACCTCTCCGGCATCTGGGCTCACCGCGGCTCAACGCCGCTCACGGCCAACGAGAACGCCGAGCTCGACGAGTACCTCAGCTCCCGTCGACAGCAAGGACATCCGCTCCTGAACATCTGGAAGGATGCGGTCGTGGACCGACCCGAAAGACCCGAACGCGGGCGTCTCGTGGCCCTGTTCTCGAACGTCACGTGGGACTCGAGCGTTCTCGGACGCGATGTCGGATTCGACTCGATGCACCACTGGCTCGACACGGTGGTCGACTACTTCGCAGCTCATCCCGAACACCGGCTCATCATGCGAGCTCATCCCGCCGAGACCAAGCGGCCGGGAAAGGAATCCCGAGAGGCGGTCAGCGACCATCTGCTGCGTCGGCCTGGAGGGCTCCCGGACAACATCGCGCTCATTGGACCTGACGATCCGACCAGCTCGTATCCGATCATGGAGGAGGCCGACCTCGGCCTGGTGTACACGTCCACCGTCGGCATCGAGATGGCGGTCATGGACAAGCCGGTGCTCGTCGGCGGCCGGTCTCACTACCGCGGACTGGGTTTCACCAACGATCCCGACACTCCGGAACACTTCGTCCAGATGCTCGATGAGCTCCTCGCCGATCCGGCGGCCGGAATGCATTCGGTGCCACTCGCGCGCCAGTACGCATACGCCTTCTTCTTCGACGCACCGATTTCGGTGCCACTCGTCGAGGAGCCGATCGGTGGCCTCGCCCGCCTCACCGTCGAGGATGGAGCGATGCTCGAACCCGGCAAGAACGCCGACGTCGATCGCATCTGCGACGGCATTCTGGGACGCCTACCGAGCGACCTGGCCAACCGGTACTTCCTGCGCCGCTGACCCTGACCCTGACGGCCACACCCGGTTTAGCCAGCGTTCGGAATACCTACGGTGAGAAGCGCTGGCGTGACCTCACGGTCCGTGTCAGCGGCCCTTGCGACCCAGGACGCTGCGTAGCGTCCTGGCGATGATCCGCAGGTCGAACATCATGCTTTGGTGGCGGAGGTAATAGAACTCGTACTGGAGCTTCTCCAGGGCATCGCTCTGGTCACCGGCGTAGCCGAACTTCACTTGCGCCCAGCCGGTCATTCCGGGACGAACCAGATGACGCAGCCGATAGAACGGCAGCTTGTCGGAGAGCTCTTCGACGTAGTGCGCTTGTTCAGGACGCGGCCCCACAAAGGCCAGGTCGCCCTTGGCGATGTTCCACACCTGCGGTAGTTCATCGATGTGCGAGAGTCGCAAGAACTTGCCGAACGGCGTGATCCGAGGATCGTTGTCCGCGGTCCATGTGGTCGAGTCGCCGCCATCCACCATGGTGCGGAACTTGTAGATCGAGAACAGTTCGCCGCCCTTGCCGACCCGTTCTTGCTTGAAGAACAACGGACCTCGATTGCCCACGGCATTGCCCACCATCACGACCGGAAGTGCCACCAGAAACGGAACGGCGCCAACTCCCGCGAGCATGAGGTCGATCAGCCGCCGACGACGGGCATAGCGACTTCGATGAATCTCGCCGATGTCGAACAGGAGCGATACCCGTTCAAGCTCGGCGACGGGGAGCTTTCCCAGCCACTCTTCGTAGAACAGCGACAGCGTCCGAACCCGGATGCCGTCCTCGTGGAGTTCCGCAACCTGCGGGATGACGATCGGGTTGTTCTGTGCCTCCCGATCGAGCACGACGACGGTTGCCTGACCCTCTTCAACGGCTCGCTTGAGCGGACGGTCGGTGATCGACATGGGATGCAGATCCGCCGGCGCGACGACGTCGACCACCAAAGCAGGACGTTCAGCGGCTTCATCGAGTTGCATGGTCAGCTCCGCAGCGTCTGCCCAGCTGCCGATGACGATCACCCGATCGCGTTCGAGTTCGCGACTACGACCGTCGGTGGCCAGATTGGCGCAGATCCACAGCCAGGGAATCGCGAGCATCGCTGTTCCGAGGATCACGAACCGGGGCAACAACGCCGTACCGAGCACCAGCTGCAACACGCTGATGCCGAGGGCACCGGCGGCCGTTGCCGAGGTTGACGCCAACACGATGGATCGGCGACTGCGGGTCAAATCCGGGAGCCCGACACCATACGCGCCGATGAGGAGCAATCCGATGTAGGCCAACGCCCACACAAAGCGCGACGAGGAGGTGAAGTCGTAGGCGGGAACCGCGACCCGCGACGCATGAAACTTGCTGAGGCCGAACACCGCGCCGGCGATGCCCAACACCGTCAACAGGCGCGCGAGGCGCGTCACGATCGACCTGCGTCGCCGGTGGAACAACTGTTGGGTGAGGAGCGGGTGGACATCGCCGCTCCATCGGTCAGGCCAGCAGGGTTTTGAGGAACCGCCCCGTGTGGCTGCCCTTTGTTTTTGCAACGGTTTCGGGGGTTCCGGACACGACGACGGTGCCGCCGCCGTTTCCACCCTCGGGACCGAGGTCGATCACCCAGTCGGCGGTCTTCACGACGTCGAGGTTGTGTTCGATGACGACGACCGAATTGCCCTGGTCGACGAGGCGGCTGAGAACGATCAAGAGCTTCCGAATGTCCTCGAAATGCAGGCCGGTGGTGGGTTCGTCGAGGACGTACATGGTGTGACCGGTTGACCGCTTCGCCAGCTCGCTCGCCAGCTTCACCCGCTGCGCCTCGCCTCCGGAAAGGGTCGGGGCCGGCTGCCCGAGCCGCACATAGCCCAGGCCGACGTCGACCAACGTCTGCATGTGTCGGGCGATGGCGGGCTGGTTTGCGAAGAACTCGAGCGCCTCCTCACACGGCAGGTCGAGCACCTCGGAGATGTTCTTCCCCTTGAACAAGATTTCGAGGGTGTCGCGGTTGTACCGCTTGCCTTTGCAGACCTCGCACGGAACGTACACGTCGGGGAGGAAGTGCATCTCGATCTTGATGGTGCCGTCACCTGCACAAGCCTCGCAGCGGCCGCCCTTGACGTTGAACGAGAACCGGCCGGGCAGGTACCCGCGCACCTTCGCCTCGTTCGTCTGGGCGAACAACTTGCGCACGTGGTCGAACACGCCGGTGTAGGTCGCTGGATTCGACCGCGGCGTGCGCCCGATCGGCGTCTGGTCGATGGCGATGACCTTGTCGATCTGCTCGATGCCGTCGACCGCCGTGTGCAACCCGGGCGGGGTCTTTGACCGATAGATCCGCTGCATCAGCGACTTCAACATGATCTCGTTGATGAGCGTCGATTTCCCCGAGCCCGACACGCCCGAGACCGCAACGAAGCAACCGAGCGGCACTTCGACGTCGAGGTTCTTCAGGTTGTTCGCGCGTGCGCCGCGGATCGTAAGGAACTCGCCGCTGCCCGGCCGCCGAAGCGCGGGTACCGAAATCTCCTTCTTGCCCGCCAGGTACTGGCCCGTGAGCGACTTCTTGTTCTTCAGGAGCTTCGCATAGGAACCGGAGTGCACCACCTCTCCGCCGTGCTCACCCGCACCGGGCCCGATGTCGACGATGTGGTCGGCGACCTTGATGGTCTCCTCGTCGTGTTCGACGACGATGACGGTGTTGCCGAGTTCTCGCAGGCGCACCAGCGTGTCGATGAGGCGTTTGTTGTCCCGCTGATGCAAACCGATCGACGGCTCGTCGAGCACGTACAGCACACCCACGAGGCCCGAACCGATCTGCGACGCAAGCCGAATGCGTTGCGCCTCGCCACCGGCCAGGGTGGCTGCCGATCGGGACAGGCTGAGATAGTCGAGCCCGACGTCGAGCAGGAACCCCATACGAGCGTTGACTTCTTTGACCACCGCTTCGGCGATAATCGAGTCGCGCTCGTCGAGGTGCAAACCCTCGAGCACTTTCGCGGCTTCGCCAATCGACATCAGGCCGATGTCGGCAATGGAATACCCGTCGATCGTGACCGCGAGCGACAGCGGGTTGAGACGAGCGGCCTCGCACTCGGGGCACGCGACCTGCCGCATGTAGCCCTCGATCTGCTCGCGTTGGCTGTCGCTTTCCGCTTCGATCTGGCGGCGCTTCAGGTACGGGATGGCACCCTCGTAGCGGGCCTGGTAGCTGCGCATACGGCCATATCGGTTCTTGTACTGGACTTGGACCTTGTCCTTGACACCCTTGCCATAGAGCATCAGTCGCTTCTCGGCCTTCGTGAGCTTCTCGAACGGCATCGATCGATCGATGTCGTTGGAATCGGCCACGGCTTCGACGAGGCGGGAGAAGTAGCGACTGCGTCCGCCGGCCCACGGAGCGATCGCGCCGTCGTCGAGGGACAACGCCGGGTTCGGTACGACGAGTTCGGGGTCGACCTCGTACACGGAGCCGAGACCGTCGCAGTACGAGCACGCCCCATAGGGGGAGTTGAACGAGAAGTTGCGAGGGGCGAGCTCTTCGAAGGACTTCCCGTCGGACGGACGGGACAGGTGCTGGCTGAAGATGATGATTTCCGACTCGCCCGCCCGATCGGCCGCCGAGCCCTTCTCGGGCATGATCTCGATCTCGGCTACCCCGTCGGCCAACGACAACGCGGTTTCCATCGACTCGGTCAGACGCCGGTCGATGCCCTCGCGCAGCACCAGCCGGTCGACGACGACGCTGATGTCGTGCATCTCGTACCGCTCGAGCTCGAGGACGTCGTCTTCACCGAGCTCACCGAGTTCGATGAGCTCACCGTCGACGATGGCACGGGCGAAACCCTGCGCCGCGAAGTCGTGCAGCAACGTGTCGTAGGTGCCTTTGCGCCCGCGGACAACCGGGGCGAGCACCTGAAATCGGGTGCCCTCTTCCATCGCGAGCACTCGATCGACGATCTGTTGCGGCGTCTGCCGAATCAGTTGTTCGCCGGTCTCGGGGTCGTGCGGAACCCCGATGCGGGCGAAGAGCAAGCGCAGGTAGTCGTAGACCTCGGTGATGGTTCCAACCGTGGACCGTGGGTTGCGCGACGCGGACTTCTGATCGATCGAGATGGCGGGCGACAGGCCCTCGAGAAAGTCGACGTCGGGCTTGTCCATCTGTCCGAGGAACTGGCGCGCATACGCCGAGAGCGATTCGACATAGCGGCGTTGACCCTCGGCGTAGATCGTGTCGAAGGCCAACGACGACTTGCCCGACCCCGACAATCCGGTGAAGACGATGAGCTTCTCCCGCGGGAGGTCGAGGTCGACATCGCGCAGGTTGTGCTCGCGCGCTCCACGAATGATCAGCTGTTCCGACATGGGCGCCGATCCTATCGCCTCTCACCCGATCAGGAACGAACGAACGTTCGATTCTTTGCCGGGTCGGACTATCCGATTCGATCGAGCGTGCGCAGCTGCTCATCGGGAGTTGTCAGCTGATAACCGTCGAGCACGATCGGGGTGTCCACAAATCCCTGCACCGAGATACGCGCCACCTCGGCGCGCTGAAGATCCGCCAGGAGATCGGCGAGGTTGCCGTCGTCTGCTCGGTACCAGTCGACGCCATCGACGATCGTGGCGTGCCAGCCGAGGCGACCAAAGGCGACGAACTCGGTGACGACAACCTCGGGTTCGTCTTGGGTCATGAACGAAATCGAGGAGGCGTGAATATCGCGAGACGTCGACGTCGCGCGCAGGCCCGATGCCACGGGGAGAATCGCGAGGGCCGCGAGCGCCAGATAGGGCCCGCTCCCCCATTGTCGCTCAGCCCGCTCGATCTTCACCACGGCGCGAGCCGACATCAGAGCCATGACCGGAATGAGCAATGTCAGGTACCGACCGCCCCAACCGATGCCGCTCGCCCCGGCATGCTGCGTCGCCAGGACTGCCACGAGGAAGAGCGCTCCGGCGACCGCGAGCATCTGTTCGGTTCGTTCGAGGCGTGACCCGCCCGCCACCAGCAACACGAGAGCGACCGGCCACGCCGCCACGAGGCCGGTTGCCAATTCGGTTTCGACCAGGACGAGCCGCAGTGCATACAGCGTTGCTGCGATCCACAGCATCGGCGCCGGATCGCGGTCGCCACGGCGCCAAACGAACGCGCCGTACACGGCGAGCACGAGCGCAACGAGGGTGAGGAGGCCCGCCAGCGAGGGTTGTGATGCCGCCGAGCCCAGCTCGTGCCACGCGGCGCCGGGCCGTCCAGCAAGCCAAGACGGCCGGGACGGCGCATCGGGGAAGGTGATCGCGATCGCATCGGCGTCGAGGTCGGCTTTGACCACTCGCTCGAAGAGGAAGACCGCGCCGACGGGGATCGCAACCATCGTGGACCACGCCAGCAGGCGGACGGTCCGCCCGATCAGCACGATCGCCGCGAGCAGCGCGAGTGCCCACAGCAAGGCTTCCGCCCGGGCGAGGATACCCAACGCCAACATCACGCTCAGCCCAGTTGCATCGAGCAGCGACGATCGCCCAGCGGTGACGTCAGAGAAGAGCCGAATGGCGTACCGAAGCGACAAGGCACCGAGCAACGCACTCGGCGCGTGGGCCCAGATGGCCAAACCGTTCACCAATACGGGCGACACGATCGCGAGCAGAAAGGCAATGTCGCCAATCGAGGGATCGAGTTCGCGCGCTGCGCTACGAATTGCGAAGGGAAAGAACAGCAGCGACAGCAGCGCCGGCACGTGTAGTCCCCAGGGCACCCCGAACAGGTCGTTCGTCGTCCGCAAGAGTCCAAGGTAGGCAGGGTGTCGCACGTACGGCACCGGACCGTCAGCGGTGTAGATCCCATTCACGATGGTCTCGTATGCACCGCCCACGACGGCCAACGGGCGGTCGAGCGAGCGGTCTCCATCGGCCTGCGCATGGACGCCGAGCGCATACGCGCCGTCGTCGGAACTGAACGAGTTGGAAAGGTCGGTCGCGACGACGATCGCACCAAAGACCAGGAGCCACCCGACGGCCAGCAGTCGAAAAGACACCGGCAATGGCGAGCGAACGGCGCCACGTGGTTGTTCGGCCGGCGGCGCAGGGTAGAGGACGGTTTCAGGAAACATCGATCACCATCACGTGCCAGCGGCTGCCCGGCCAAGCTTCGCGATCGGCCGTCACGATGGCACCCGGCAGCTGGCCAACGTCGCCGTCCGGGTCGATAGTGACGAGGGCAAAGCGAGTTGTGCCATCGCTGCCGAGCCTCGTCGCCAGCGCATCGAGTTCGTCCCGCGCAACCAGCAAGATGGCACCGTCGTCCTGCTGGTCCCACGCAAAGCGTCCGACGGGATTCTGGGTTGTCAGAACCACCGCCCGCTCCCCCGTCGTCTCGCTGAGTTCGTCCATCGTCAGATCGATGGCGGCGACCAACTCGGCCGAGTGGTTCTGGCTGCTGGCGAGTCCCAGTAGCCCGGAACCGATCGTTGTTACCGATACCACTACGACGGCGAGCCCGAGGCGTTGGCGGGCGACCTGCGACACCGACGACAACCGGTCGACGACAGCCGCGAAGAGCAGCGGCGCAACGAACGGGAGACCAACGGCAAAGTAGCGCCCACCAAATTCAGCCGAGCCGCCTTCGCGGTACTGCGTTGCTGCCACACCGACGCAATACACGGCAAAGGCGAGGAGCAGTATGGAACCCACGCCACTGGCGTGAGAACGGCGCAACGTGACCAGCCCGAACACGACGAGCGGAAAGGCAACGAGAAGTCCGGGGATGACGACCGACGGCTCGGCGAGGAACTTTGCCACCGCCAGCACTGCGCCGGCGATCGCAAGCTTTCCGGCGACGTCCTGCATGTGCGGCCGACGTGCGAGCACGAGCGCGATGGCGATCATCGCAATCGCGAGTACGAGCAGGTAATCGGATGGGGCGATTCCGCCGCTACGGGCCCACAACCAGGTCCGATTCAGACCCTCCAACTGGCTGTCGAGCGAGCGCACCCTCGGCGTCGACACATTGGTGCCATTGATCCGGATGATGGCCTCGCCCTCGATGGCCGCTGCGATGGCTCGGTCGGAAACAAAGGCGACGACAGCGGTTGCGAGACCCGCCGCGGCGACGGTGACCTCTCGCACGTTCTTTCGCACCAACCCGAAGAGGCCAAGTGCGCCGCACAACGAAAGCGCAGCGATGACACCCTCGGTTCGCGTCACCACCAGCATCGCCACCATCAGACATCCCGCCATCACGCTGCGGAGACTCGATGATTCCCGGCTCGCTCGCAGCAGGAACACCGCCGCGAGTGCTGCGAACCCGGCGGCGAGCGCGTGGGCGATGATCAATTGTGAGTCGAACGCCAATGGACTCATCAGGCCGACGCCCCAGAGCACCACAACATCGATATCGGGTCGGAAGTATCGACTCAGCAGAGCACTCCCGAGTGCGGCGATCGTCGCGCCGACGGCGCTCAACGCCATGAGCAACATCGGCGACGGCATCACCTTCCACAGCGCGGTCAGCATGCCGGTGTAGGCGGGCTTTCGAGAGATCAGGACGTATCCGTCTTCGTTGCCGGCAGCGAGGTGCAAAGAGAAGTGTTCCCCGCTCGGATCGACCTCGGGTAGCGGATGTTCGAGCCGCCATTGACCGGTTTCTGCCAACACCTTTACCTGCAGGATTCCGGCTCCCTCGTCAGCGGAGAACAGGCCGTTGCCGCCCAAAATCGGGATCAACGCCAACAAGATGGCCAGGAGCGCGACAGCGTGTCGCAACAATCGTCGCTCGTCCGTTGTTTCGTCGGCCAACGAGGTCTGCTCGGGCGCGTCGAGCAGCGGTGTAGTCATGGGCTGCCTATCGGCGGGCCGGCGACCGTTATGAGCAGGGTTTCCCGCCAAACGTCCGGGTGCGCCTACAGCATGTCGCGCAGCTCGCGCTTGAGTTCCTTGATCTCGTCACGCAGGCGCGCGGCGTATTCGAACTGCAGGTCGCCGGCCGCATCGTTCATCTCTTCGGTGAGGGTCCGGATGAGTCGTTCGAGCTCGTCGGCGGGCAGATCGCTGAGGTCTTCGAGTGCTTTCTTCTCGCCCGGACGCGGCTTGCGACGCCCGTCGCCGGGTGTCGGTGCCTTTTCGGACGGACGCAGGTACGCCAAGATATCGGTGACCGCTTTGCGGATGGTCTGGGGATTGATGTCGTTGGCTTCGTTGTATTCCTCCTGCACCTTGCGCCGCCGCATGGTTTCGGAGATGGCCCGTTGCATGGAGTCGGTGACCTTGTCGGCGTACATCACCACCTGGCCGTCGACATTTCGTGCCGCGCGGCCAATGGTTTGCACCAACGAGGTCTCGGATCGCAGGAACCCCTCCTTGTCGGCATCGAGGATGGCCACGAGCGACACTTCGGGAAGGTCGAGACCCTCACGCAAAAGGTTGATGCCGACGAGCACATCGAATTCGCCCAACCGAAGGTCGCGGAGAATCTCGATTCGCTGCAGCGTGTCGACCTCGCTGTGCAGGTAGCGCACCTTGATACCCAGCTCGAGCAAGTAGTCGGTGAGGTCCTCGCTCATCTTCTTGGTCAGCGTGGTGACCAGCACACGTTGGTCTTTGCCGGTGCGCTCGCCTATGAGCTCGATCAGATCGTCGATCTGGCCCTTGGTGGGCTTGACGATGATCTCGGGGTCGATGAGCCCGGTCGGGCGAATGATTTGTTCGACCACCTGTGCGCTGTGCTCGAGTTCGTATTTGCCCGGCGTCGCGGACAGAAACACGATTTGGCCGGCCCGTTCCATGAACTCTTCGAACTGCAGCGGCCGGTTGTCCGCGGCGGACGGCAGTCGGAACCCGTGATCGATCAGCGTTTCCTTGCGACTGCGATCGCCCGCGTATTGGCCGTGTAGCTGCGGGACAGCAACGTGCGACTCGTCGAGCACGATGAGGAAATCGTCGGGGAAGTAGTCGAGCAGCGTGAACGGCGCTTCTCCCGGTTGGCGACCGTCGAGATGCATCGAGTAGTTCTCGATGCCATTGCAGTAGCCGACCTCCTG
>CBESNZ010000014.1:0-19748 GCA_965531045.1 uncultured Acidimicrobiales bacterium | reverse complement strand
TGACCCGCGTCCTCCTCGCCGAACCCGACTCCGCCGCCCGGCTCTATCTTCAGCTCACGTTGCGCGACGTCGGACACGATGTGATCGCCGTATCCACCCTGCGTGACGCGCTGGCAGCCACGACGACCGGGATCTTTGACGTGGCGTACGTGTCGGACGGCTTTGCGAGCGCAGCTGCCGTCGAGCTTATTGCGACGATCAAGAACTATGAGCTTGGCGCTCGGACGTGTTTCGTGGTGTTGAGCGACGACGAGCTCGTCGAAGCCGAGCTGGAGATCGCCGCAGTGGATGCACTGGTGCTCCCGTCTTGGCCCTCCGTCGGCCAAGTTTTGTGGGTTGCACACGCCGCGGGTCTTCTTGCGGACGACGCGGAACTGCCGCCGGCTCGGGTTTCCTAGCGAAACCTCAGACAAACCCTCCGCGCGTGTTGCGATTCCGGTCCGCAGCTGATTGCATTAGCAGTCGCATACCGAGACTGCTAACTGCCGGAGAAGCGCATGGCAAAGACTATTACGTTCGATGATGAGGCCCGTCGTGGTCTGGAGCGAGGCATGGACCAACTCGCTGACGCAGTACGCGTCACGTTGGGACCAAAGGGACGCAACGTCGTCCTCGCAAAGAAGTGGGGGGCGCCCACGATTACCAACGATGGCGTCTCCATCGCAAAAGAGATCGAGCTGGAAGACCCCATCGAGCGCATCGGCGCCGAGTTGGTCAAAGAAGTAGCGAAGAAGACCGATGATGTGGCCGGCGACGGCACCACCACCGCAACCGTGCTCGCTTGGGCAATGGTTCGTGAGGGCTTGAAGAACGTGGCCGCTGGCGCCAACCCGATGTCGATCAAGGCTGGCATCGAGCAAGCTGTCGCCGTGGGCGTCGACGCCATTCGCGAGAACTCCATCGAGGTCGACTCGAAGGCGCAGATCGCTCAGGTCGCCGGTATTTCCTCGGCCGATCCCGAGATCGGCAAGATGATCTCCGAAGCCATCGACAAGGTTGGCAAGGACGGCGTCATCACGGTCGAAGAGGGTCAAACCCTCGGCATGGAGATGGACCTGGTCGAAGGCATGCGCTTCGACAAGGGGTACATCTCCCCGTACTTCGTCACCGACACCGACCGTATGGAAGCCGTGCTCGACGATCCGTACGTCTTGTTCGTCGGTTCGAAGATCACCGCCGTGCGCGATCTCGTGCCGGTACTCGAGAAGGTCATGCAGTCGGCCAAGCCGTTGCTGATCCTCGCTGAAGACGTCGAAGGCGAAGCCCTGGCCACCCTCGTGGTCAACAAGATCCGCGGCACGTTCAATGCGGTCGCCGTCAAGGCTCCCGGGTTCGGCGATCGCCGCAAGGCGATGCTGCAGGACATGGCCATCCTCACCGGTGGACAGGTCATCACCGAGGACATCGGCCTCAAGGTGGAGAACGCCACGCTCGACATGCTCGGTCAGGCCCGCAAGGTCGTGGTCAGCAAGGACGAGACGACCATCATCGAAGGCGCCGGTGACGATTCCGACATCGCCGGTCGCGTCAATCAGATCAAAGCCGAGATCGAGAACACCGACTCCGACTACGACCGCGAGAAGCTCCAAGAGCGACTTGCGAAGTTGTCGGGCGGCGTTGCCGTGCTCAAGGTCGGCGCGGCTACCGAGGTCGAGCTGAAGGAAAAGAAGCACCGCATCGAAGATGCCGTGTCGACGACCAAGGCCGCCATCGAGGAGGGTGTCGTCGCCGGTGGCGGCGTCACGCTGCTTCGGGCCCAAGCCGCGGTTCGCGAGCTTGCCGCCAAAGCATCCAAGAAGCGTCCCGACGAAGCGACGGGCATGCGCATTGTGGCCAAGGCACTCGAGGCCCCGCTCAACCAGATCGCGGTAAACGCCGGTCTCGAAGGCGGAGTCATCGTCGAAGCCGTCCGCAATCTCGAGGGTTCCAATGGCCTGAACGCTGCCACCGGCGAGTACGAAGATCTCGTTGCGGCGGGCATCATCGATGCGGCCAAGGTGACTCGTTCAGCGCTGCAAAACGCCGGTTCCATTGCCGCATTGTTCCTGACGACCGAAGCGGTCATCGCTGACGCCCCCGAAGACGGTGGCGGCGGCATGCCCGACATGGACTTCTAGGGATTCAGACTTCTAGGGATTCAGACTTCTAGGGATTCAGACTTCTAGGAATCGCCCGAATGGCCCCGTCGTGCTCCGCACGGCGGGGCCATTCGCCTTTTTGCGCGGATGGTCCCCCTAGCCTGGCGCCATGAGGCGAACGAAGAGCGAGACCTACCTCACGCGCCAGTGGTCGGCCGAGGGGGCCACCCGGGGTCCCGATCAGCTCATCGTCGAGGAGCCGCTCACGATTCAGCTCGACGGCGTGGTGGTCAGCACCACCATGCGCACGCCGGGACACGACTTCGAATTGGCCGTCGGTTTTTGTCACGCCGAAGGGGTGCTCGGTGGCCATCCGGTGCTCGCCTGTCGCTATTGCGCCGACGAATCGGCCTTGGCGTCGGACTACAACGTCGTACTGGTGTCGACGGGCGGCAAGGCGCCAGCGGCGCGTCCCCGTTTGGGGGTCACCAGCTCCTCGTGCGGACTGTGTGGATCCGACGCAATCATGGCGCTGGTCGAACAACTCCCGCCCATCGACACCGAACCCTTCGCTGCCCAGACGTTGGCCTCTATTCCCGACCTCGTCCGATCGAAGCAGTCGCTGTTCGAGGAGACCGGTGCCGTGCACGCAGCGGCAGCGGTGACGCGATCGGGTGAGCTCCTCGTGGTCCGGGAGGACATCGGTCGTCACAACGCTGTCGACAAGGTCGTCGGCCGGCTCTTGTTCGATGGTCTTCTGCCCGCGAGCAATCTCGCGCTGTTCGTCAGCGGGCGCGCCAGCTTCGAGATGGTGCAGAAGGCGTGGGCGGCTGGCTTCGGTTCGGTGGTCTCGGTGAGCGCACCATCGGCGTTGGCGGTGGATACCGCCCGGTCGGCCGGCCTGTGCCTGGTCGGTTTCGCCCGCGACGGCAGGCTGAACATCTATGCACCGCAGTAGCCGTAGGCTCAGGGTATGAATGCTCTGGAACCGTCGATTGGTCTTGGGGTCGTGCACCTCTTCTGCAAGCGAGGCGAGGCGGTCGACGCCGGCGAGGTCGAGGTCGCGGTGCAAAAGGCCGGTGCCGACGACGTTCAGGTGGTGTGCATCGCCGTGCTGGGCCACAAAGCCGATGTCGCATTCATGGCCCTCGGCAAGGACCTGTGGCGTCTCAAGCAGTTCCAGACCGACATCACAAACGCCGGGCTCGATGTGGTCGACTCGTACGTGTCGCTCACCGAGCTCAGTGAGTACGCCATGACCGTGCCGGAAGAAGCGAAGCAGGCCCGGCTCTATCCGGTGCTTCCTCCCGAAGGAAAGACGGCATGGTGCTTCTACCCCATGTCGAAGCGCCGGAACCCTGGCCAGAACTGGTTCACCACCGAATTCGACCGACGCAAGGAGCTCATGTACGAGCACGGCAAGTCCGGTCGGACCTTTGCCGGTCGCATCGTCCAGCTCATCACGGGTTCAACCGGGCTCGATGATTTCGAGTGGGGCGTCACGCTGTTCGGCAACCACCCCGACGACCTCAAAGACACCGTGTACACCATGCGATTCGATGAGGCGTCGGCGGAATTTGCGGAGTTCGGTGTGTTCTATACCGGCATGGTGTGTAGCGCGGCCGACCTCGCCGAGCACCTGTAGATCTGTCTTGCCCTAGCGGGCGAACACGTAGCGGTCGAGTTCTGCGTTGGGGATGGCGGCACCGTCGTAGGTCACCACGCGAAAGCTGGCGGCTGAGGGTTCGCCCGGCGGTACGAACTCGTACGGTCCCCCGAGCGGGCTGTCGTAGTTGATGTCGTCGCCGGCCTGCACCAGTTCTTTGCACTCATCGAAACGAACACACAAGACGCCCTCGCGAGTCACGCCGATGACCTGCTCGGCTATGGCCTCGGGACGATCGGTGCCGGCGATCTCGGCGGCGAGGGCCGAGATGATGATGGCGTCGTAGGTGGCCACGGCTGCGGAGATGTCGGGCTCTTCAACCCCCTGGGCCTGGATCTGTTCGTTGAAAACGCCGGTGGCCTCGGGGTTGATCGCCGCATCGACGCGGACCAGTCCATTCAGCACGGCGGGGTCGGTCACGAGGGTCGCCAGGTCGACGTCCTCGGTCGGCAAGGCGAAAACCTGGGTGGCCCGTGGGCCGATGCCCGAGGTGTCCATGGCCAGCAACAGCGGCCCCAACTCTTCACCGCCGATGACCACGACGGCGTTGGGGGACGACTGGGCGGCGATGTCGACGCTGGCCGCGAAGTCTGCAGTTCCCGCATCGAAGGGCAGTTGCTGCACGACCTCTCCGCCGAGGGACTCGAACTGCTGTCGGAAGGCGTCGGCCATGCTCATGCCGACATCGCCGTCGACGAAGAGGACCGTCGCCGTGGGCAACGACTGCTCGGTCAACAGGTCGGCGACCACCGTCGCCTGCTCGGATACCGACGGAACCGTCCGGAAGTACAGCTCGGTGCCGTCGGCCGACGAGAACTCGGCGTCGCTGTTGATGGGAGAGAATTGCATGACCCCGGCGTCCGCTGTTTTGGCGAGCAGCTCCAGCGATTGGGCGGCGGGAGCTCCATCGAGGATGACGTCGACCGTGTCGTTGAGAAGCCGGTCGACGCTTTGTTGTGTCTGGTTGACGTCGTCGGCGCCGGCCACACCTGGCACGTAGAACACCTCTTCGAGCAATACCCCGCCGGCGGCTTGGATCTCGGCCACCGCGATGCGGGCCGCGGCCTGGGCGGAGGCCCCCGCCCCAGAAGTTGCGTCGGGCTCGACGAAGAGCCCGCCGAAGACGAGACGGCCATCGCCGTCGTTCCGCTCGAAGCCGAACACCGACGGCGTCGTCGTCGTTGTGGGGTCGGATCCTGCAGCGATGGTGGTGGTGGCGTCGGGCTCGACGTTGTCGGCCTCGGTCCCTCCGGTGCAGGCCGCAGCGACAACTGCAATCACCACGACTGCTACCAGGCGCGGTGCGAACCGTCGTCGTCGCCTCGAATCGCGTGGCGCGCTGGGGGGCGTATTGGGAAAGGATGGGCTGCAGTTCTGCACGAAATAAGGCTAGGCGGTGTTGCTGTCGGTCTGGGTTCACGTGAGAATCCACCCATGCCATCACCCGCCGAGCTCGGTATCGATTCCGTAGGAGCTTCCGTCGAGACGCTCCGTGCCGAGCTGCGAGCCCTCGGCCGGGTCGCGGTGGCTTTCAGCGGGGGCGCCGATTCGGCGTTCCTCGCGTGGATGGCCCACGACACGCTCGGCTCCGCCAACGTTGTGACGGTGACTGCGGTGTCGCCTTCTTTGGCGCCCGACGAGCATGATGACTGCCGTGCGCTCGCAAGGGAGTGGGGATTCGAGCTCGTAGAGGTCGTGACCGACGAGATGACCCGCGCCGCGTACCAACGCAACGACGGCGATCGTTGCTTTCACTGCAAGGACGCGTTGATGGACGCCATTGCCCCGATCGCTGCGGATTCGGGGGCCACGGTCGTGCTGGGCGTCAATGTGGACGACCTCGGAGATCACCGACCGGGTCAATCGGCCGCCAGCCGGCGCGGGGCGCGGTTCCCGTTGGTAGATGCCGGCTTCACCAAAGATCAATTGCGTGCCGCATCGCGCCACTTCGGTTTGCGCACGTGGGATAAACCCGCCGCTGCGTGTCTGGCTTCGCGCATACCGTACGGCACCACCGTCACCCTCGACGTACTCGACGCGGTCGGCCGGGCCGAAGCGCGGTTGCGTCGGCTCGGATTCGGCCAACTGCGGGTGCGTCACTACGACACCACCGCCCGGATCGAAGTGCCGATCGATCGGTTGCACGACGCGGTCGATGCTCGCGACGCCATTGTGCACGCCGTGCGCGGCTGTGGCTACGACTACGTCACCCTTGATCTCGACGGTTTCAAGTCCGGCAATCTCAACCGCGCGCTCGGGCTCGAAGCCGACGCCAATCCGGCTCGGTCCAGATGACGAATCCGTCGTCGGATACGTCCGCCCGGGACGAGCAGCGGCTGGCGACGTACGCCGATGCGCTTGCAGACGCGATCGAGGCGACGATCGGCGAGTGGGTGCGGCGCAGCATCGCGTTACATGACGGCGGTGCCAACATTGCGCAAACGCGAATCGACCGAGCGGCAAACGAGGCCACCGAGCATGTCGGTCGGCGAGTGCGCGATCTCGTCGGCCTCGACATCGAGCGGCAATCGACCAATCCGCTCTCGGTGCTGCGCTGGGCGGTGAGGTTCCCCACCGAGGTGCTGCTCGAAGCCGGAGTAGCGCCTGTCGCTCGGGACGGGTTCGCGCGGGAGCACTTCCCCGACGACCCGTACGATCTCACCCCCGCATCGTTCTCCGACGTCGACGAGCGACTCCACGAGCCCGGATTGCTGTGGGGCGCGGCCAAGGCCCATGTACACCTCAGCCGACGCCGGGAAGCGGGCCAGGCGTGACGCTCGTAGCCGGAATCGACTCGTCGACCCAGTCGACCAAGGTTGAGCTTCGCGACATCCACAGCGGCGTCGTCATCGCAACCGCTCGAGGAGCGCATCCGACCACGGCACCGCCAGTGTCGGAACAGCACCCCGATGCGTGGTGGGAGGTCGTCGCCGAGTCCTTCGCTCAGCTCACCGAGCATCTGCCCGACGTCGTCGCAATCTCGGTCGGCGGCCAACAGCATGGTCTCGTCGTTCTCGACGCGTCCGATGCCGTGATCCGGCCGGCCAAGCTTTGGAACGACACCACCTCCGCCCCCCAGGCGGCGCGCCTGCGTGAAGCGATTGGCACCGCCGCTTGGGTCGAGGCGTGCGGTTTGTCGCCGGTTGCCTCCTTTACCATCACCAAGCTGGCGTGGTTGGCCGAGTCCGAACCCGCTCACTATGCGCGTATCGCCCGAATGATGTTGCCGCACGATTGGATTACGTGGCGTTTGTGCGGCGAGGCGGTGACCGATCGTGGAGATGCCAGCGGAACCGGGTGGTTCGATCCGGTGGCCGGCCGGTATCGATCCGACCTGCTGGCGCTTGCGGCCGACGGTGCCGAGCGCCTCGTCGACGCTCTGCCCAGGGTGCTGGGGCCAACGGAACTGGCGGGCACCATCTTGCCGGCGGTGGCATCCGAGTTGGGACTCCGGTCCGACGTCGTAATCGGACCGGGGAGCGGCGACAACATGGCGGCGGCGCTCGGCCTCGGATTCGAAACCGGCGATGCGGCCATCTCGCTGGGCACCTCTGGGACGGCCTACGCCGTCTCCGACCGGCCGGCACGGGACGAATCGGGACTGGTCGCCGGCTTCGCCGATGCCACCGGCCGCTATCTGCCCCTGGTCGCCACGCTCAACGCCACGCGTGTCACCGATACGGTCGCCGACTGGCTTGGCGTCGATCAAGCCGGACTCGCCGCGCTTGCGCTGCAGGCCGACGTCACCGACGCGCCGGTGCTCGTGCCGTTCTTCGACGGCGAGCGCTCCCCGAATCTCCCGAACGCCAGCGGCCACCTGGAGGGTCTCCGCACCACCTCCACCCGTGAGCAGTTGGCCTGGGCAGCGCACGCGGGGGTGCTGTGTGGCCTCTTGGCCGGCGTCGATGCACTCTCGGCTGCAGGAGCATCGCTCGGCGGGTCGATCCGGCTGATCGGCGGCGGGGCGAAGTCGCCGGCGTACCGTCAAGTCCTGGCTGATCTGTTGGGGGTTGCGATCTTGGTCCCGACGGTCGACGAGGCGGTTGCGGCCGGCGCCGCCGTGCAGGCAGCTGCGGTGCATGAAGGCGCCGATCTCGAGCATGTGGCCCGACGGTGGAACCTCGGCACAGCGGATGTCGTCGAGCCCACAGGCCGTGTTGACGCCGCCGCCGCTCGAGCTCGCTACGCGACCGCGGCTGCGGCGATAGCCGAGGCGCAGGCGACGTAGCCGCTGCTATCGATTCCAGCCGGAGTCGGAGATTTGGCGTGGTTCGAAGAACAGGCAGTCGTCAGGGCACGCGAACGGCGCTTCTTCGTTGACGGACAGGCGACATCGCTGCACCGAATCGCCTGCCCCCGTGGCGCGAGTCGAGTAGTGCTGGCAGTCGTTTCGAACACCCATACGCCCATCGTAGGGCGGGTTCCGATTGTCCATTCATCGAAAATGGCACGAGCCTCGTTCGTTTGGGCTCGCGACACGCCGAGCGATCCGGGCGCTGTTCATACGCCCGAAACACTGCGGTGACCTCTGGGCAATCCCCACCGACTTCACTGCTGTGCAGACACGTGTGAGTGCAGACAGATGCGAGAGGTGCGCGGATGACGGCAAACGTCGTTTTGAGTTTTGTTCAGGAATTGCAGCCGGAGATCCAAGAGGCAATCGACGCCGCCGCGGGGCGCGGCGACAACGCCTGGATGCTGATCTCGACCGCGCTGGTCGTCTTCATGGTGCCGGGCCTGGCGTTGTTCTACGGCGGCATGACCCGTTCGAAGAACGTGCTCAACATGTTGAACATGAATATCTATTGCATCGGCATCGTGCCGGTGATGTGGGTGCTCTTCACCTACTCGCTCGGCAACAACGCCGGGAACGCCGTCATCGGAAATTTGTCGCTTGCCGGACTCGATGGTGTCGCCGGCACCGACCTTCTGCCGGTGATCTTTCTGATGACGTTCGCCGCCATCACACCCGCGTTGATCTCGGGGGCGGTTGCCGACCGCATGAAGTTCTCGGCGTGGGTGGTTTTCGTGCCGGTCTGGTCTCTGCTGGCGTACACGCCGGTGACGTACTGGGTGTACACGGGCTGGCATCACACCAAACTCGAACCCGCAGCGATTGATTTCGCCGGCGGTACCGCGATCCACATCAACGCCGGGGTCGCTGCGCTCGTGTTGGTCGTGATACTCGGGAAGCGCCGTGCTTGGCCCAATGAACCAATGCCGCCACACAGCCTCCCTCTCGTCCTGCTCGGGACCGGCATCTTGTGGTTTGGCTGGTTCGGATTCAATGCCGGCTCGGCCCTCGCGGCGGACGGCGTGGCTGTGCAGGCTGCGATGAATACCTTCATCGCCCCGGCCGCCGGCATGCTGACCTGGCTGATCACCGAGAAGATTCGAGACGGACACGCCACCACGCTGGGCGCCGCGTCCGGCATCGTCGCTGCCCTCGTCGGCGTCACTCCCGCCGCCGGGTACGTGAGCACCCTCGGAGCGATGTTGATCGGCGCCGTAGCGGGCGTGGTTTGTTATGGCGGTATTCAACTGAAGAACAGGTTCGGCTACGACGACTCGCTCGACGTCGTGGGTATCCATGGAGTCGGCGGGATTGTGGGTGGCCTCATGTTGGGCTTCCTGGCCGACGAAAGCGTGGGAGGTTCGGCCGGTGGGTTTGACCTGTTCCGGAGCCAACTGATCGCCATCGGTTCGGTGATCGTCTACTCCGGGGTGACGACATTCGTGATCGTGAAGGCGATCGAGGCCACGATCGGGCTGCGGGTCACCGAGGAGCAGGAACAGGTCGGTCTCGATCAAACCCTTCACTCCGAGTCGGCCTACAGCTGATGGGACTCGACCGGCGGGGGCTTCGCGCCCATCGCGCCGGGCTGTAGTGTCGTCGCCCGTGGCACTGCAACGCGATTACATCCTCACCGACAAGAGTCTGCGCAGCGTGCAACTGTGCAACGCCCACAGCGCAGCGATCGACACGTGGCTGCAGACGTTGTTTCGTACCGTGACCGATCGTCACGAGGGGCTGGCGCTGGTTGCGGTCGGAGGTTACGGCCGGTCCGAGTTGTCCCCGGCGAGCGACATCGACGTGATGTTGGTGCACGCCAAGGGGTTTGACGTCGCACCGGTTGCCGAGAAGTTGTGGTATCCCGTCTGGGACGAAGGCCTGAAACTCGGTCACTCGGTTCGCACGGTCTCGGAGGCGCTCGACCTGGCCGCCGACGATCTGGCAACCGCCACCTCGCTGCTCGACGTGCGGCTGGTCGCCGGTGATTCCGTTTTGGCGGCCGACCTGGCCTCCAGCGCGCGCAAACAATGGCGCTCGAGTGCGAACCGCAATTTGACGATTTTGGTCGAGAGCGTGCGCGATCGTCACGAGCAGATGGGCGAGGTCGCGTTCTTGTTGGAACCGGACATCAAAGAGGGTCGCGGCGGAATGCGCGACGTCCATGCCCTCCGGTGGGCCGAAGCGGCCGATGCCCTGCTTTCGGAATTCGATTCCTACGAGATCGAAAAGGCGTACGAAACCCTTGTTCGTGTCCGCGCGGAACTCCACCGCGTGAGCGGCCGACCGAACAACGTGCTGCTGCTCGAACAACAAGATGATGTGGCCGCTGCTGCGGGCTACCGCGACGCCGACGCGATGATGGCCGAACTCGCCGCATCAGCCCGACTCATCGCTTGGACGAGCGACGCGACCTGGCATCGAGTCCGTCGTTCGCTGCGCGGTCGTCGGCTGCGTAGCCCAAAGCCTCGGGAGGTTGCCACCGGCGTCATGCTCGAGGACCGAGTGGTTCGCCTCGACCGACGTGCCGATGTCGCAGACGATCCGCTCACCGTGTTGCGACTCGCTGTTGAGGCTGCGACCCACCAGGCATTCATTGAGCGTGACACCCTCGACCGACTGCGGCAGATGCCCGATCTCCCGATTCCGTGGCCCGACGAGGCGCGCCAATTGTTCGCCGACCTCCTCCTCACCGGCACGCCCGCGATCGACGTCATCGAAGCCCTCGACCAGGTCGGCCTGTTCTCCCGGCTGATTCCGGAGTGGGAGCCGTGCCGAAGCCGCCCGCAGCGCAACGCCTATCACACCTTCACCGTCGACCGGCACCTGTGCGAGACCGCAGCGCAGGCCAGCAAGCACGCCGACCGTGTCGACCGCCCCGACCTCCTCGTGTTGGGCGCGCTGCTGCACGACATCGGCAAGGGATACCCGGGCGACCACACCGAGGTAGGTATCGAACTGGTCGAAACCATCGCGGGGCGGATGGGCTTCGAGCGCGACGAAACCGACGTGCTGGTCGACATGGTGCGCCATCACCTGTTGCTACCGGACGCGGCGACCCGGCGCGATCTCGATGATGACGGCACGATCTTGTCGGTCGCGCAACAGGTCGGAAGCGTGGACACGCTCGAACTGCTCGCCGCACTCACCGAGGCCGATTCCATCGCCACGGGTCCGGCCGCATGGGGTACGTGGAAGGCAGAGCTACTGCACACGCTGGTTGAACGAGTCCGACACGTGCTGCTCGGCGGAGCGGTCGAAGAACTCATCGACACGAGCTTTCCGTCGGCCGAACACCTCGCCCTCATGAAGGCCGGGGATCTCGTGTTCGACGGCCGAGGCGACACGTTGGTGGTCATCGCCCCCGACAGTGTCGGCTTGTTCAGCAGGGTGGCCGGCGTGCTCGCTCTGAACGGCGGGGACGTGCTTGAAGCCAATGCGGCGTCGGACTTCGGCATGGGCATCGAGGTGTTCCGAGTGGCCGCATCAAACGGCGCCGAACCCCCGTGGAACCGCATCCTCGACGATCTCCAGCGGTCGGTGAACGGCCGACTCGCGATCGACGCTCGACTTGCCGAACGCGAGAAGTTGTATGAGTCCCGCCGCACCGGCACCGCGCGCCCGATGACCCCAACGGTCGTGTTCGACAACAATGCGTCGGCCAACGCCACGGTGCTCGAGGTCAGTTGCCCGGACCGCATCGGCGTGCTGTATCGCATCACCAATGCGTTGCATGAATTCGACCTCGACATCGTTTCCGCGAAGGTGCAGACACTCATGCACGACGTGGTCGACACGTTCTACGTGCGGGAGTCGGGCGGGGGTTCGAAGCTGGTAGATCCAGAGTTTCTGGCCGAGATCGAGAAGGGGCTCTTGCATGCCCTCCGAACCTGAAGCCCCGACTGCAGGAGATCTGGTGCGGTGGGCCGAAGCCTTGTCGGCCACGGCTCGAACGGGTCTGGCGTTCACGGAGAGTCTGTACGAGCGCGAACGCTTTGAAGAGGTCGTCGCCATCGCTGCCGAGATCCGGTCGAAGGCGGCCGCGCCTTTCGATCACCTGGCATTGCGCGAAGAGTGGTTGAGCATGGTCGGGGAGGGTGTGCGGGGCTACGTCACGCCCAAGTCGACGGTTGGCGCCGTGGTCGGCAACGACGAACACCAGATCTTGTTGGTGCAGCGGGCCGACTCGGGGATCTGGTTGTACCCAACGGGTTGGGCAGACGTTGGCTACGCGCCGGCGGAGGTGGTGGAGAAGGAGGTCCACGAGGAGACCGGCATCGTGTGTGAGGTCGTTCGGCCCATCGCGATCCTCGACGGTCTCCGCCAGGGTTTCACCAGCATTCCATTGTACTCCTTGGTGTTTCACTGCAATGCCGTCGCTGGCCAACTCGAGGCCCACCCACTCGAGTGCAGCGACGTCGGCTGGTTCGACCGAGACGATCTCCCCCAACCCCTCGGAGGCTCTGGCACCTGGGTCGACCTCGCCTTTGCGGCGATCGATGGCGAGCCGATCGAGGTGCTTTTCGATGAGCCCCGGCGTCCGCCCTGGGTGCCGGAAGCGTGAGGCTGACTACTCGACCAGATTGAACTGGCGCCACAAGCGTGTTGCGGGCCGGGTCATGAGACCGAGTTCGTCACACAGCTCTCGCAGTTTCGCAATCGACACCTGCACGGACCTCTGGTGGACCTCGTTGTTGGTGAACGCCTCGTCGATCACCTCGGCGGGAATCTCGAAGGTCTTGATGAGATCCGATGACGGTTCGAGCATCATCGATGCCATCTCTCGCAACAGCAGTGGGGTCGCGATGGCGAGAACCGCTCGGCGGGGCTTCGAGAGCTTTGGCACATGCAGGCGTAAGTAGTTGCGGGCGAAGCTCAGGTGGCGTGCCTCCTCGGCGACGTGAATGCGCATGATGCGCTCGACGAGCGGGTGAAGGTTGTCGCGGGTCCGGAGCGACTCCTTCTGCGCGTAGTCGATGGGATCCTCGCCGCCGAGTACGAACAGGAAGAACAACTCGGGAAACCACTTCGCCATACCCGCGACGCGGCTCGCTCGGAAGGCATCAAACCGTCCGAGGCGGGGAACGTCGATCCCGGATCGACGCACGAACTCTTGGAACATCAGCGAATGCTGCGACTCTTCGATGACCTCGTGATAGGCGTAGCGCCCCTCGAGCGAGCCCGCCGGAAGCGAGTCGATGTGCAGGAGCAGGCCCCGGGAAAGCACCCGCTCGAAGGTGGTGCCAACCTGCATGGACGTGGCGATTCCGGTCAGGCCGATCCTGGCCTGCACCGTCGGCGGCTGACGCTGGAACCACGATGTGTCGGCGAGGGTTCCGGCGGCTTCGACAAAGCGCGGATCGTGCGGATCGATTGCCATGTCCGGGTCGTCCCACGCGATGTCGGCAAAGGCATCGTGGCCGCGTTCGACCGACAGCTTGTTGAGGCGGCTCGTCAGCTTTTCGAATGCCGCATCGCCGGTAGTCGCCTTCATTTGTTCGTCCCGGTCGGGTGTTGTGATTGCAGTCATGGTGAGTCTCGAAGGGTAGGAGGTCAGGAGGTTTCGGCGGAGAACGGGGGCGCCGTGGAAAGCAGGAGGTGCAACACGCGGCGCGCTTCGGCGATGGTGGGGTCGAGAGGGTCGAGTTGGTGGTGCTCGGCAAGTCCCTCGATGGTGCTGAACACCATCAGTGGGACTGCTTGCCACCACGTTGGAGGTAGGTCGAGTTCGGGGAATGCGTTGCGGAACTCGGTCTCGACAACCCGCATGAGGGTGGTGCGGGTTTCCCGTAGGGCAGTTCGGAGGTCTTCGTCGGCTCGCGAGCCTTCGCGCAGCGCGCTGAAGGCACGACCGGCGGGACCGACCAGGATCTCCCACAGCGTGTCGAGCACGGCGTGGAGCGGATCGGCGCCGGCGGGAACCGCGCTGATGGCCCGTCGGAAATCGGCGGCTTGGGATTCGATCGCGTGATCTGCTGCGGCGACAACGAGATCGAGTTTGGTGGGGAAGTGGTGAACTTGGGCCCCCCGGCTCAGGCCGGCCCGGGCGACGACCGCGGTCGTCGACGTGGCGCCGTAGCCCTGCTGCGAGAGGCACGCGATGGTGGCGTCGAGGAGCTTTTGGCGGGTCTCGGTGCGGCGCTCGGCCTGCGATCGCCGGGGGTTGGCCGCCGGGCGGTGAGCGTGGCCGGGACGCGACGTATTCTCGGGGCTGCGGGTCATCGTGCTATGGAATCACAGCACTTACATACAGTCAAGACTGTATGTAAGTGTCGTCGGTCACGGTTCGAGGAAGGTCCGCAAGCCCAGTAGCGTCGACCTATGCCTGCTGCATTGCCCCCCTCGCCATCCACCGTGCCTCCGACCTCGATCGGTTCGAGTGCCACGACTCGCGACGGGCTCACGCTGCACACGCGTTCCTGGACCGCCCCCGACCCGTGGGCGACGATGGTGCTGGTACACGGTCTCGGGGAGCACGCAGGCCGTTACGAACATGTTGGCGCCCACTTCGTCGCGAGCGGGATCGAAGTGTTCGCCTACGACCAACGGGGATTCGGTCAGAGCGAAGGCACGCGCGCCTACGTCGACTCGTTCTCGCAGTTTCTCGACGACTTGGAAGATCGCATCGCGGCAGTGCGCACCGAAGGTCGCCCACTCATCGTGCTCGGCCACTCGATGGGCGGACTCGTGGTTGCCGCCTACGCCGTAAGCGATCGTCCGGCGGTCGACGCGGTGGTGTTGTCGGCCCCGGCATTAGGCGCCGATGTGCCGAAATGGCAGCGAGTTGCCTCCAGGTTGTTGCACCGGGTTTCCCCCAAGCTGTCGGTCCCCGGCAACATCGATCCCGTGTCGCTGTCGCACGACGTCGAGGTGCAGCATGACTACCGAGACGACCCCCTGGTGGAGAAGAACACCACGGTCAATCTCGGCCACGAAATGTTCTCGGCGATGCAGGACACCACGGCTGCTTTGCACCGCCTCACGACGCCAACGTTGGTGGTGCACGGCACCGCCGACTCGTTGGTCGCTGCTCGGTTTTCCGCACCGCTCGGTCCTCTGCCCAACGTGCGGCGCGAGCTCTATCCCCGGCTGCGGCACGAGCTGTTCAACGAACCGGAATACCCGCGGGTCTTGGCCGACATCACGACCTGGCTGACGGCGACCATGGGCGAGAATCAGTCGTAGAGCAACAGTGATGCAAAAGAACTACTGACACACATGGAGAATGCATGAGAACCTTGTAGGGAGTTCCCCGACTTCCTCGAAGGCTTTTTTCATGTCCCGCACCTCCCCCCGTGTGTTCTTCAGTCTGATGGCGCTCGCCGCCTTGGCATTTCTCGCATCGATGGGTGCCGCCGATGCCGCCCCCCTGAACGTCGACCACGTCGGCCTGGTGCCGGAGATCCCGCGTATCGACTTCCCGGACATTCTCGATGGCGACGTCTACGCCGTGATCGAAACCGGGCACTGGATTGTCGCCGGCGGAGATTTCACCACCATCGAGCTTCCCGATGGCACGCTCGTGAACCAGCCGTTCCTCGCGGCATTCGACCGGGATAGTGGCCGGTTTGTCGACACGTTCCGGCCGGTCCTGAACGGCGAGGTCAATTCGCTGTCGGCCGGCCTCGAAGCCGACGACCTGTTCGTCGGTGGGGCGTTTACCTCCGTCAGCGGACGCCAGCGTTTCAAGCTGGCGAAGTTGGCCCTACCCGGCGGCGAGGTCGACACCGGGTGGATAGCGAATGCGAGCGCCAGCGTTACCGCGCTGCACCTCAGCGACGACGGCCGACTCTTCGCCGGTGGGTCCTTCAAGAAAGTCAAAGGCATCGACCAGGACAATGTCGTGGAGATCGACCCCACCACCGACGCCGTGAACCCGGCGTTCAACTTCGTGTTCGCCGGCGAGGGCTCAAATCGTTCCGGCGGACAGAACATCAAGCACCTGTCATCCACGCCCGATGGCCGGCTGTTCATCGTGCACTCGGCCGCAACGATCGATGGGAACGAACGACTCGCGGTCGCCTTCATCGACATCAACAACCCGGCTGCGCCGTTCTTGACCGACTACTCGATCAACAGCTTCTTCGACGGCGCTCCCCGCGGCGCACTCCCGACCGACGGTGACCTTGCTCCGGACGGCTCGTACTACGCGCTGAGCACCAACATCGGTGACACCCCGCCGTGGCACGACATGGTGTTGGCATTCCCCGCCGCCGGTGGTTCCGATACGGCGCCGCTGTGGACCCACCCGATGCGCGACTCGGTATTCGCCATCGGTATCTCGAACAACGCCGTGTACGCCGGCGGCCACTTCTGTCGAATCGCCCCCGGACCCGGTGCCTACGTGGAGGCCGGCCGCACGGACAAGGTGTGCTCGGGAAGCAACAACTCTCCCGGTGCATGGCGCTGGCAGCTCGCGGCGCTGAACCCTGCGGACGGCACACCGCTCGACTGGGACCCGGGCTCGAACGCGTTCCGTGGCGCGCAGACACTCACCGTCACCGATCGCGGGCTGCTGATCGGCGCCGACGGCAGTTCCATCGGGGGGCGAACGGTAGGTCGCGTCGGGTTCATGGACTTTGGACCGGGCGTGGTCGACAACGCCGCGCCGACCGTGGCGATCACCTCGCCAGCCGCGGGTCTTGTCGGCGAGTCGCCGTTGCTGATCGAGGGCCTTGCCGCTGATGACTACCGAGTCACCCGGGTGAAGGTTCGAGTGAAGGTGATCGGTCAGGATCAATGGGTGCAGCCCGATGGCACGCTCGCCGCAACGCTGTACGACTTCGAGGTGGAGCCCGGATTTGCGAACCCCGGCGCTTCGGTGAATTGGGACTTTGCCATCAACGCCCCCGACGGCGAGTATCGCATCGAAGCCCGTGCGAACGATCCGGCCGGCAACGTATCCGGCAGCGCCCAGGTCGTCGTGACGATCGGACCGATCGTGCTCGATTGTCAGGCCCAGGACGTCAACGGCTCCGTCGTCCTCGACTGGGACGCCGTACCCGGGGAGAACACGTACTCCGTTCGTCGTAATGGCACGTTCCTCGCGACGGTCGGAGGCGGTGCCCTGACCTACACCGACGGTGTTCCGGTCGCCGGCGACAACACCTACGTGGTTCGAGCCAACGTCGGTGGCGTCGAAACAAACCTGAGCTGCGGCACGGTCAACATCGACGTGCCGGTGCCGGAGTGCTCCGCCGTCGTCATCGGCGACGACGTGGTTCTGGACTGGGACGCGGTGTCCGGAGTTGTGAACTACATCGTTCGCCGCGATGGTGCGTTCGTGACCAGGGTGACGGGCGCATTCACCTACACCGACCTCTCGCCGGTAGCCGGCGGCCACTCCTATATCGTGCGAGTCCGTGCGGGCGGCGTCACCACCGACATCGACTGTGGTTCGATCGTGATCGATCCGCCGCCGAAGCAGGTTTGCATCGCAACGCCCGCTGGTGCCGACGTGGTGCTCAGCTGGGATGCCATCGCCGGAGAGGACACGTACTTCGTGCGTCGCAACGGCGGGTTCCTCGCCAACGCCGGCGCGGCCTTGGCCTACACCGATGTGAACGCTCCTGCCGGTGCCACCTACATCGTCCGCTCGACCCAGGGCGGCATCGTCACCGACACCGTCTGCGCTTAGCGCCAACTCCCCGATGTTGAGATCGTCGGGGAGTCGGCCAGAAGCGATCTAGTTGTCTTCGAGGAACTTCTCGACTTCTTCGATGAGCCCATCGGGGTTGGCGAGGTTCTCGGCCCGGTCGTGTTCCTGCTCGAGTTGGTCGACGAAGTCAGCGGTTTCCTGATCCTCGGACACGAGGCTGGTGACTTGACGTTCGTACTCAGCTGCGGCGATCTCGAGATCGGTCGTGACCAGGGACAGCCCGAGGAGATCTTGTAGCCGGCTGACCAGCGCCAGTGCAGCCTTGGGAGAACTGGCGCCCGAGACATACGACGGAATCGCAGCCCACAGTGAGGCCGAGGAGTACCCGGCCGCCCGGCCGGCTTGGTGGAGCACCCCCACGATGCCGGTCGGACCCTCGTAGCTGGACACCTCGAGACCGAGCTGTTCGCTGAGCTCGAGGCTGTCGGTGGTGCCGAATACCGGCGTCGGCCTGGTGTGGGGAATGTCGGTGAGCAACGCGCCGAGCGTGACGATCATGCTGGCGTCGATGATCGACGCGACCTCCAGTACGTGCTCGCAGAACGTGCGCCACTTCAGCTGCGGCTCGAGCCCCGCCAACACGACGAGGTCGCGGTGCCCGTCGATCCGAACGATAGCGAATTCGTTCGCCGGCCAGATGAGCGATCGTTCGTTGTCCTCGTCGATCTCGACCCGTGGCCGAACGGTTGTGAAATCGAAGAACTCGTCGGGGTCGATTTCGGCCATTGGCTGGTCGACGGCGCGGCCCGCGAGGTAGCGAGCTGCCGAGGACGCTGCGTCACCCGCGTCGTTCCATCCTTCGAACGCGCACACCAGGACGGGCTCGTGAAGTTCTGGAGGCTCACCATTCCAAATGAGCTGCGTTATTCCGGGGGTCGACACGCCTTCGAGGGTAACCGTGAGCGGCTTTTTCGCCTACCGAGGAGCGGGGGGAGACGGGACTACAGTCGGCGGATGGCTGAGATCATCATTGCTACCGAGGTCGACGACGAACTGGTCGACGCGTTCGTGCGACTTACTCCACAGTTGTCCTCGTCCAACCCACCCCCGACGCGCGAAGCGCTCGACGCGATCGTGCGGAGTGAAGCCTCGACCTTGTTCATGGCCCGAGGTGACGACGGTGACTATGCCGGCAGTCTCACGCTGGCGATGTTTCGCATACCGACCGGGCTGCGGGCCTGGATCGAAGATGTGGTGGTCGACGAGGCGGCGCGAGGGCAGGGCATCGGTGCGATGTTGAACGAGGCCGCGCTCGTGTACGCCGACGAGGCCGGCGCCGGCACGGTCGACCTCACGTCACGACCGAGCCGCGAGGCGGCGAATCGGTTGTACCAGCGCCTCGGTTTTGTGCAGCGCGAAACAAACGTCTACCGCTTCACCCACGACAGCTGAGAAGAACGGTTCAGGTACCGGCCGGCAACAGGATCGACTGGATCTCGGTGAGCTGAGCGATTCCCTCGGGGCCGAGCTCGCGGCCGATGCCCGACTTCTTGAAGCCTCCGAATGGGCTCGCCATGTCGAGGATGGCGGCCGAGTTCACGGCGACGACACCCGTCCGGATCTGAGCACCGACCGTCGCGGCGCGGTCCATGTCGGTGGTCCATACCGAACCGCTGAGCCCGAACTCGGAGTCGTTTGCGATCGTAATGGCCTCGTCGACATCTTGATACTTGATCAGGGACAAGACGGGACCAAAGATCTCTTCTTGCGCGATCTTCATGTCGTTGGTGACGTCACGGAAGACGGTGGGCTGCACGTAGTAGCCCTTGTCCCAGTCGCCGGTGCCGCCGCCGGTGATTGCGGTCGCCCCTTGCTCCTTGCCGGATGCAATGTAGGCCAAGACCTTGTCGCGTTGATTGGCCGACACCAGTGGGCCGAGCACGGACTCGGCGTCGTTCGGGTCGCCCGTCTTGACTGCGCCGACCGCCGCTCCCAGGGCCTCGGCGATCTCGTCGTACCGGCTGGCGGGAGCGAGCATGCGGGTCTGCGCCCCGCATGCTCGGCCGCTGTTGAGGAGCCCCGACATCACGAGGTCGCCCATGACAGCGTCGAGGT
>CBESNZ010000013.1:0-20552 GCA_965531045.1 uncultured Acidimicrobiales bacterium | reverse complement strand
GTCAGCAGCGGTGACCGGGCCTGTATTGACCTCATTCGGATCCGAGGCACACGCTGCGACAAGGATGAGCATTCCGACGAGGCCACTGAAACGGACGCGGATGCTCATCGATCACCGAAGGCGGCCTCGACCAGATCGAGCCACGTCTCGACGGCGGTCGAGTCGCCATCGACATCGACGTTGCGCTCGCGCCCCCAGAGCGCTGAAAACATGGCCTCGCTGGTGCCGGTGACCTGTGCGACGATTCTGCCTTGGCCGAGTTTCAGCGATCCGGCGTCGGTGACCAACTCCACTGCCGGCGGTTCCACCCCGAGCAGATCGGCAGCAAAAGGCAGTGCGAACTCGACCGCGTCGCGGATCGCGTCGGCCGCCCGGTCGGCGCTCAGCGGGGAGGTCTGATCAAGCGCGTCCGCCACGTCGATGCGATGCAGCGTGGTCTCGATGGCGGCCCGGCGGAACCAGAATCCGGCAACGCCGGGGCCGCTGTAGGTCCAACAGGGTGTCGTCGCGTCGGTCTGCCTGAACGTCTGCGAACAGCTGTGCATCAGGTGATCGAACTGGTCGCGCAACTCGGTCGCGCTCGGTGCGGGTTCGGGCCAGCGAGCGCTGGGGTAGGGGTCGCCAGCGTCAGGCTCGGCATTGAGCGCGTATGCATATCCCCAGCCAACCCCGACTGCGAGGTGACTCACGACGTAGGCGACGTTCCAACCGGGGCATGCCGGAACCGGCGTTTGGTAGTCGGCCAGGTCGATCGAGGTGAACCAGGCGACGTTGTCGTCGAACCAATCGAGATGTTCGCTGGGGGCCATGCTGGCCAGTCTCGCATGGCTTGGCGTTGGCTACGGCTTGCGCTGATCGTGGAGGTGCGTGCCACTTTCTCCAGGCCAACAGCAATGCTCTTGACGTCGGTCGGAGTGAGGTGGAAAAGGTTGGTCGCTATTGTTCGTCGCGCTGCTCAAGAGCAAGACCGCTGGCAAAGGCGAGGCTGTACAGCAGCTCGTGGAGTTGCGTCTCCGACGCGAGGCATCCTTTCAGTGACCCGACGGCGTCGAGGCCGAGGGAGCTGGCATCGCGCAAATCGACGCGGGTGGCCTTGAGCCGGTCGACGCTCACGGTCTGCAACGACGAACCGGTGAAGTCGACGTCGATCAACTCGGCTTCGAACAGGTCGACGTCGTCGAGGGTGCAGTTGAGAAACGCAACCCGCTCGAGTCTTGCCGCGCGAAGGTTGGCATACCGGAAGGTGCAGTCCTCGAAGATCACGTCGTCGAGCCGAGCGGCGGAGAAGTCGGTACCGACCAACTTGGCACCGCAAATTCGGCTCCCACGCAGGGAATCGAAACGCAGCCGGCTGAGATCGCACTTGTCGAACGTGCAACGCCGAGCCTCGATCGTCATGTCGCCATCGCTCAACAATGTGGCGCCTTCGAATACGGAGTCGACCAGCACCAACTCCTCGCAGCCGGCCAGACCCAGTTCGCCGCTGGCGGCGACGTCGGTCAACTCGACGAATCCCGCATCGTGATCCACCCGCCCGGTGAGTCGCACCTGTGGCGCCGGAGTTGCCGCTCGAGGCACCGCAGCAAACGGTTCGGTAACACGGAGCCATCCCATGCTGCGACGGTATCCCATGACTTCTCGACGGCCGTCTCGGGGGCGTACTACTTTGCGCCAGTCGGCGGAAACCGGTCGACGCAACCAAAAGGCGAATCCATGGCAAACCCCGTTGACGCACCCGGACCGATCGATTCCAAGCCGGCCTCGGCATCGACCCAGGCCAGGCACTCGGCGGCGGTCGTCAACTTCGACGACGCCACCGACTTCGAGGCGGCGAATCGTGGTCTGCTGGCACGGCATCAGACCGGGGTCATCACGATGGGTGATCGCACCGTGTTCGATACCAATACGCGGGACTTTCTCCGGACCGGCGATCCGGCCCCCGACACGGTGCATCCGGGACTCTGGCGTCAAGGACAATTGAACGCAGCACACGGGCTCTTCGAAGTTGCCGAAGGCGTCTATCAGGCGCGCGGCTACGACCTTGCCAACATCACGTTCATGGCTGGGGAGACGGGTTGGGTCATCATCGATCCGCTCAGCACCGAACAGACCGCCGCGGCGTGCTTGGCGTTGGCCAACGAGACCCTCGGCGAACGACCGGTCAGGGCGGTCATCTACACCCATAGCCACATCGACCACTACGGCGGGGTGTACGGCGTGACGTCGCCCGAAGCGGTGGCCGCCGGCGACGTGCGCATCATCGCCCCCGAGGGCTTCATGCGCGAGGCCGTCAGCGAGAACTGCACCGCCGGGCCGATCATGATCCGGCGCGCCCACTACCAGTTCGGGCCGCTGCTTCCCGTCGGGCCGCAAGGCCACGTCGACTGCGGCCTCGGGCAGGCGGTGCCCATCGGCATGGCGCGACTCATCGCGCCGACCGAGGACATCAGCGAGACCGGCACCGAGCTCGTCGTCGATGGCATCCGGGTGATCTTTCAGAACACCCCCGACGCCGAAGCGCCGGCCGAGATGAACTTCTTCTTTCCCGACAAGAAGCTGCTGTGCATGGCCGAGAACTGCTCGCACAACCTGCACAACCTGTATCCGATCCGCGGCGCGCAGACCCGCGACGCGCTTGCGTGGAGCAAGTACCTGCAAGAGGCGCTGCTCCTGTGGGGAGACCAAACCGACATCATGTTCGCGAGCCATCATTGGCCGCGGTTCGGAAACGACGACGTCAAGGCCTTCCTGGCTCTGCAGCGCGACGTGTACCGCTGGATGCACGATCAGACGCTGCGGCTGGCAAATCACGGCCACACCCCCGACGAGATCTCCGACATGCTCACGATGCCCGACAGTTTTGCCAACCAGTCGCACGTGCAGGGGTACTACGGCACCGTGTCGCACAATGTCCGCTCGGTGTACAACCGCTACCTCGGTTGGTACGACGGCAACCCCGCAAACCTCCACCCGCACACGCCGGTCGAGTCGGGGAGACGCTACGTCGAGATGATGGGCGGCGCCGACAAGGTGATCGAGGGGGCGAGAGCCGCATTCGATGACGGTGACTACCGGTGGGTGGCCCAGGTGCTGAACCATGTCATCTTCGTCGATCCCTCGAACCGGCTGGCGCGACAGCTGTCAGCCGATGCGATGGAGCAGATGGGGTACCAGTCCGAATCGTCCACGTGGCGAAACGCGTATCTCACCGGAGCGCTCGAGCTTCGCCATGGTTCGTTCCAGCTCGGCCCCGCTGCTCGGAGCTCTGCTGTCGACGCGATGGATGCCGAGCAGCTCTTCGAGATGATGGGCGTGCGGTTCAACCCGGCGCTGTTCGCCGGGACCGGTTCGATTGCATGGACGCTGGACGATCTCGACGAAACGCACCTGGTCGGCGTGTCGAACAGTGCGATCCATCATCAACCCGACCCATCTCCCGAGGGGGTGGCGGCCGCCGACGTGTCGGTCACGCTCGACCGGCCGACGCTCATCGAGCTCGTGCAGCACGCCGACAAGTTCGCCGACCTCGTCGCAAAGGGGAGCGTGCAGGTCACGGCGGGCGACGCGGCCGTCGTGCAGTCGTTCTTCGAGGCGCTCGATGTGTTTCTGACGCCCACGATTATCGAGCCCCGTCCAGCGCGACCGAATCCGTAATGTCGGCCTTGCAAATCAACGCGCCGCTCGACAACTGATCTCGTACCCTTGTGCGGGTGATTCTCACCGAACTGGAAACGGTCCTGCGCAGTCGCCGCGACGCCGACCCGAACGACTCGTATACGGCCACGCTGCTTACCGATCCCGAACTCGCGCAGCGAAAGATCATGGAGGAAGCGTTCGAGGTGTGCCTCGAGCTCGGACGAACCCCCAACGATCCGTCCCTCACCGCCGAGGAGGCAGCGGACCTGCTGTACCACCTGCTCGTGGGCCTCGTCGGTGTCGACGTGCCGCTCGAAGAGGTCTTCGCTGTCCTCGAAGGCCGGCGCTCATGAGCACCCGTGTTGCTGTTCCGTCCAAGGGTCGCCTGCGCGACTCGGTCATCAGCCTGTTGCGCCACGCCGGGTACAACCTGGGTGCCGTCGGCGGTTTGCAGGCCTCCGGCGTTGTCGAGAATGTCGAGTTCATCGAGATGCGCCCCCGCGACGCTGCAGCATGGCTGCGAGCCGGGCGACTCGATGCGGCCTTCATCTCCACCGACACCGCGCTCGAGAACGCGATCGAGGATTGGCCGAACGTGCCGTTGGGGTTCTCCCGTTCAGAGCTGGTGGTGGCCTGCCGAATCGACGCGCCGTATGCGTCGATGGCCGATCTCGCCGGCAAGACGGTGGCGACGCACCTTCCGGCTTGGACCACGCGTTGGTTCGAAGGCCAGGGCATCGCGGTCGAAGTCGTCGAGATGGGTGGCTCGCTCGAAGGCATCTGCGCCCGCGGCATGGCCGAGGCGATCGTCGATCTGCGCGAGACCGGCGGCAGCCTGGCGCGCAACTCGCTCCACGCGATCGCCGAGGGACATCAGTGCGAGGCCGTGTTTGTCATGGCTCCGAACGACGGTGCGACGGGTCAGAACGCTGCCGTGGCCAGCATGACCCTGCGAATCGAGGCGGCCCGCGCCGCGCAGCGAACCCAGTACGTGATGTTGCACATCGCGCCCGACCGCGTCGAGGCGCTGGGCGCGCTGTTCCCGGGTCTTGCGTCGCCAACACTGTTGCCGCTTGCCGGCCGCGACGACCTCGTCGCCGCCCACATGGTGGTGCAACGCGAAGACCTGTGGGCCAGGCTCAGCGATCTGCGAAATCTCGGCGCCACCGGTATCGTCGCCCTCCCCACCGACGCCATCCTCGAATGATTTGTGAGGGATTTGCGGGTCTCAAACCCGTAAATCCCTCACAAATCTTCGTGGGGTGGCATGCTGGGCGAGAGTGGCCAGCGGGGCTGCTCCCGATAGCGGAGAACATCATGATGGATTTTGCCAAGAAGATTCGGAAGAGCTGCGCGGACGATCTCCTGCCCGATGAAGAGGTGCTGGCCGGAACATTCGTGCAGCCGCGCGGCGCGATCAGTCGGCAGGTCACCTACGGGATGATCGGTGGCATCGTTGGCGCGGTCGCCGGACAGAAGATGGCCGAACGCACCGCAAAGGATGCGCCGTCGCCGACCGAGGGTTTCTCGGTCGATATTCCGGCAGGCAAGGCCGTGCTGGGGCTGACCAACAAGCGGTTCCTCGTGTTCGGCCACAGCACGTGGTCGGGCAAGCCCACCGACCTGAACGCCGCCTTCGACCTCGACCAGATCCAGTCGCTGACGATCGAGACCGGCAAGCTCACCGGCAAGATGGTGGTGACGTTCGCGGATAGCACCGCCATCGATTTCGACGTGGTGAAGACCTCCAAGCCGGAGCCCTTCGTCGACGCCTTTCACCAACTCACGGGGCGATAGCGGTCCCCAGCCCGATCGGTGCCACCAGCGGCGCCCCGCGCTGCTCGATCACCCGGTCGACCAACCCATAGTCCACAGCGTCGACGCCGCGCACGATGTAGTCGCGTTCGATGTCGGCCGCGATCCTCTCCTTGGGTTGCCCGGTGTGGTGCGCCAACAGCTCCTCGATGCGCGTGCGGGCGTGGAGCATCTCGGCGATCTGAATCTCCATGTCGGTGGTCTGGCCCTGCGCGCCGCCGTGTGGTTGGTGGATGAGCACCCGGGCGTTCGGCAGCGTCGACCGTTTCCCCGGGGCTCCGGCGGCCAGCAACACCGCCGCCCACGACGCGGCCTGACCGACGCAGATCGTGGCGACCTCTGGCCGGACGTATTGCATCGTGTCGTAGATCCCGAAGCCCGCGGTCACGGACCCACCGGGTGAGTTGATGTACAGCTGAATGTCGCGTTCGGCGTCCTGCGCCTCGAGGTGAAGAAGCTGGCCGATGACCAAGTTGGCAGACGTGTCGTCGATCTCGGTGCCGAGGAACACGACCCGATCGGCAAGCAGCCGTGAATACAGATCGAACGATCGTTCACCGCGGCTGGTCTGTTCGATCACGGTTGGCACGAGGTAGCCGGACATGGGATCTCCCTAGGCAAGCGCAACCATGTGGTTGCGTAAACAGTATGGCCCGAGTGGGGAGTTATGCGCAACCAATGAGTTGCGTTAAGGTGTCCCCATGGAGAACGACGACATGACCGACGCTCGCACCAGTACCGACCTCGAGCACGATCCCGCCCGCGTGTGGCAGACGATCTGTGACGATGCCGACGGTTGGCTCGGAGCGGGTTCCTCCATAGACCCACAACCCGGGGGCGTTGTCGTGGTCAACGATGTCGTCACTGGGAAACAACGTCTCGGCACGGTCACGACGGTTGATTGGGGCCATCGACTGGAACTGGAATGGTGGCCGACCGACGAGCCCGACCTGGTCACTACGGTCACGGTCACGTTGACGCCGAGTGCCGGCGGCACGCACCTCGTCATCACCGAAAGCGTCCCCGCTGCGCTCACCGCAACCTCACTCTCTGCCTCCGCCTCGATCGCCGGCGTTTGGCGCAGCGCCATGATCGCGACCTGCTGTGTCGCAGTTCATGCCTGAACCCGAGGGCGCGGCGGTATTCGCCGCGCTCTCCGATGGCAACCGCCGCCTCATCGTCGAGCTGCTCGCCACGGGCGGTCCATCGACGGCGACGGGACTCGCCGCCGAGCTGTCCATCAGCAGGCAAGCTGCAGCGAAGCACCTCGGGTTGCTCGCCGACTCGGGCCTGGCGGCGAGCCGGCGCGTCGGCCGCGAGACGCATTACCAGGCCGACCTCACCGCGCTCGACGCCATTCGAGATTGGATCGCCACCGTCGAGGGGGAGTGGCAGCAACGGCTCGACCGACTTCGGTCCACGCTTGACTGAGCGCCGCAGCCGTAGCCTGTACACATGGTGGCTTTCAGGCTCAAGACCGGCGGGGCCGACCTCGAACTCTTCGACCTTCCCTGGGAGGTGCCGCTCGAAGATTGGCCCGAAGAACTGTCGGTAAAGGTGCCGGAGGGAACCCATCGCCACGTGGTTCGCTTCATCAATGTCAGCGATACGACTCTTGCGCTGAAGGAGCTTCCGACGCGATTGGCCGAGCGTGAGTACGAAATGCTCGAACGGTTGCGGGAGGAACGATTGCCCGGCGTGACACTGATCGGCATCGCCACCGATCGGGTCGATGTCGCGGGCGAACCACTCGAATCCGTACTCGTCACGCGCCATCTTCGTTATTCGCTTCCATACCGACATCTGTTCGCGGAGCACCGCGGCGACGAGCTTCGCTACAAGATGATCGATGCTCTGGCGGTACTGCTGGTCCGCATCCATACGGCCGGGTTCTTTTGGGGCGACTGTTCACTCAACAACGCCCTGTTCCGGAGAGATGCCGGCGCGTTGCGCGCGTACGTGGTCGATACCGAGACCGCTGAGTGGCACGAGACACTGTCTCCCGGCCAGCGTCAACTCGACCTCACCATCGCCACAGAGAACGCACTGGGTGGACTGCTCGATCTCGAGGCCGAGGGTCTCTTGCTCAGCGACGTTGACCCGGGCGACGTCACCGAGCGCCTGGTCGAGCGATACACGTCGTTGTGGACAGAGGTGCACGAATCCGAAGAGCTCGAGAGCGGTGATCTCGGCCGCATCCAGGCTCGGCTGAGTCGACTGAACGAGCTCGGTTTCGACACCGAGGAGTACGAGCTCCACGCCGTCGACGGCATCGCCCGCTTCCGTCCGACCATCGTCGAGGAAGGACACCACAAGAGAGTGCTGCACCGGCTCACAGGCATCGAGGCGCACGAGAACCAGGCTCGCCGATTGCTGAGCGCGCTGCGCGGCTACAGCGCCTGGCTTTCCCAAACCGAAGGAGACCAGCTCCCCGAGGCCGTCGCTGCGTATCGATGGTTGACCGAGCGGTGGCAGCCAACGATGGCCCAAGTGCCAGCCGATCTTCGTGGTCGCCTCGAGGATGCCGAGGTGTACCACCAGATTCTCCAACACAACCTCCATCTCAACGAGGTGACCGGCACCGAGGTGCCGCTCGAAGACGCTTTGGCGAGCTATGTCGACGCGATCCTTGCTTCGGCCCCTGACGAGCGCACGGTTCTGCCGATTGCGAACGACGTCTCCACCTCGGACAACGAGCTGACCGTTGCTGACCCCAGCGAATGACTACCGCCCCGATGAACTACGACCTCGTCATTTTCGACTGCGACGGCGTGCTCGTCGACAGCGAGGCGATCGTGATCGAGATCGAAGCCGATCTTCTCACCGACGCTGGGTTCCCGATTACGACCGATCAGATCGCCGATCGGTTCGTCGGGCTCAGCTATCCCGACATGATGGCGCAACTCCACGCCGACTTCGGCCGGGCGGTTCCGGCATCGCTCACCAGCCAGATCCACACCGATGCCCTCGCGGCGTTTCCGACCCAGCTGCAGGCGGTGAACGGCATGGCCGACTTCCTCGGCGAACTGCAGCTTCCCCGTTGTGTCGCGTCGAGCAGCGATCTCGATCGCATCAGGCTGTCGCTCGATGTCACCGATCTCGCTCAGTTCTTCGATCCCGACACGGTGTTCTCGGCGCAGATGGTCAGGCACGGCAAGCCGGCCCCGGACCTGTTCTTGTATGCCGCCGAGCGTTGCGGCGCGGATGCCGACCGCTGCCTGGTGATCGAAGACAGCCCGCACGGAATCAGCGCGGCGTTGGCGGCCGGCATGCATGTGGTTGGTTTGGTGGCGGGCAAACATTGTCGGCCCTCGCTGACCAAACGGTTGCGGTCCGCTGGAGCCGAGACGATTTACGATCATCCCGGTCAGATCTTGCTCGGCTGATGTCGCCGACGGGTGGGTGTTACGACTGTTCGGCGAGCGAACGAGTTGCCGTTTCGTTGCCGGAACCCGTCGAGCCGTTCCAGGTCAACAACTCGGCCGAGGACCGGCGAAGTCGAACGTACGGGAGGGGCGCGTCGGTTGCCCGAGGTCTCGACCATGTTCCGCAGTTGAGGTACGTCGCACCCGCTCGGGTCTGTCGACAAGCCAGATGCGTATGCCCAAAGACGAGGTTCGGAACCGCATGTCCGCTGGACTCCAGGATTGCGTCGACGTGGTCGAGTGCGGCGGTGAGGTATGCGTCGCTGCGGCCGACGCGCTCGGTTGGAGTCCCGACCAACTTTCGAGCGAGCCGAGCGACGGTCGACGAGATAGGGGTCTGACCGACGCGATCGAGGCGAACCAGCGTCTGATGGTCGAGGCGATGATCTTTGGCATGATCTCGCAATGTGTCGCCGCGGTAGCGACTGCGCCCGAGGCGATCTCGGCGGTCTCGAAGCAGTGCCCCCACCGTTCGCAGCCCCTGGGAGGCAGGCGCTTCGAGAAGTGAACTGAGCGCTGGCTGCATCGGTCCATCGAGGTCGCCGATGAACGGGTCGATCAACGTCGAGACACGACTGATGTCGTGGTATTGGCTGCCGTGTTCCGCATACACCTGCCCCGGCCGGTAGTAGATCCATGGCTCGAAGCAAAGTTGTTGGCCAACGTGCTGCCTCAGTCGTTGCTGTACCGCAGGCCGGTGTAGCTGGGCGTCGTGGTTCCCCGCGACCATGACCACCCGATACCCCTGTTCGAGAAGCAGTCGCAACCCCTGCACGAGTTGGGGGTGCGTTCGGGCGATGGCGTCGACCGCGGTCAACGCCGTGTCGGTGTCGGCGACGGACGCCGGGAAGTGCAGGCCGTCGCCGAGAATGACGAGCTCGACCTGGCGTCCAAGCCCGGTCGCATCGTCGATGAGCGACGAAGCGAAGGCGACGAACGCTTCGCCGGCAAAGACGGGATGGTTTTCGTCGTCGCCGGGACGCTCGGATGGTCCGGCATGAAAGTCCGATACGAAAATGATGTCGAGGGCGGCGCTGTCAGAAGGCATTCGGCCACACCTCGACCAGCGCGTAGGCCATGAAGCCGTGCAGTATCGCCGACGGCACGATCGAACCGGTCTTGTGGCGCACCCACCCGAACAGCAGCGACACGCAGCCCAGCGCAATGCCCCATCGGACCGACACCCAACCGGCAATGCCGACGCCATAGAGCGCGGCGACCATCGGGATACCGGCGACGCCGAAGAGGTTGACCATCGATGTCTGCAGCAGGCCGCGGTACATGAGCTCGTCGGCGAGCCCAATGAAGACCAGCAACACGACCAGTGTTGCCATCGTCAACAAGATGCCCGTGCTGTCGCGATCGAGTAGTCGCGGGTCTGCCCCCTCGAGGTCGAGTGCGAGGTACAAGACCTCGCCCAACACGATGCCGGCGGGTCCGAGGAGCAAGGTGACCGATGGCGTGGGGAACCGTAAGAGCGGGCGAAGCGTCAGGTCGATTTGTGTTGCGACGGCGTGGACGGCCGTGAGAGAGATGGCGCCGGTCAAGCCGACGGAGACCAACAAAGGCCAATCGGACGAGGTCGATGCCAAAGCTGCGAACCGAGCTATGGAGACGACGGAAATCGCGGCGAGTAGTTGGTCGAACGGGGCCAGCGGCGTCGCGGTCCGCGTCGAGGTGCGCTGGGCGGTTCGAACCATCGCCGCGATGATGATCATGGCGTGAATGCCGAGCGTCGCCACCGGAGCGACGCGGTAGATGCCCTCGGACAGCAGAACGACGGCGACCAAAAGGAGGCCGCGCTGACGAGCGGTGACGCTGATTCTCGGCAGGCGGTGAGCCAAGAGTGCGGTCACAGCGCCACCAATCTCCGAAGCACGATGATGGTGAAGATGAGGAGCAGCGGCAACGCAAAGCGCGTGCTCACACGAACCAGGCCCGCCGATCGCTCGGTCCCGAGGACGTGGGCGATTTCGGCGGTGGTCAAGCTGGCGATGAGCATCAGCAACACCAACCAGTCGCCGAGGCCGAGTGCGCCGAGTTCGGAGATGGGGAGAAACGTCACCAGCGGTACCCCAGTGCTCGATGGTTGTGGATTCGAAGAAGGTCAGCTGCGGCTCCCGCGACGCTGATCGCCACCAGCACGGCGAAGAACACCGAGCTCGACCAGCCGACCGCCGTCATGACCGTGGTACCGATCAGGCTGACGGCGACGCTGAGCGCGACGGCGAGGACGAGGGGATTCTCGGCGTCGGCAAAGGGTGCAGCGAGTCGCAACAGAGCGAGACCGGGGCAGACGAAGAGGAACGCCAAGGCGATGGGAATGCGAGCGGCAGCCGGCCAAGAGACGAGCCAGGCGATCGTCGCGAGCGCAGAGCCGCCAAGAAGAATCGCTGCTGGAATCGGTCTGGTCATCGGTCAGCTCCCCGCTTGGTCGTCGTATCGGTAAATGCGAGCATCTGTGTTCTCGTAGATCAGTTCGAGAGACCCCGTGCCGAGAAGGTCGGCCTCCAACGTCACGAGCTCGGCATCGGGCAGGGACCCAAACGCGTCTTCGTAGGCAAATTGCGCCCGCGACACGATGAAGTACCCGTCATCTGCCGTACGCAGCGCCGACTCGGCGGCGACGAAGGGGGTGACCTGGCCACTCCGGACGCCGTCGAGATCGTCGATGGAGCGGTACTTGTATGTGTCGTACTCCCGATGTTTCCACGGCAATACTTCTATCCCCGCGAGGAGCAGCGATCCGGGCGGCGCAACGTCGTACAACTCGTTGACGGCGGTCAGCTCGGCCGCGGTGAACGAGTCGATCCGTTGGTTGCCGTAGCGAGCGATGAGAAAGCCCGTTGTCGAGAACGCCACGAGAGCGACCACCGCCAACGGCATCAGAAACGTCTTGACCGAGCTCCGCTTGGGACGTTGGGCGATGAACACGGTGGCCGTGAAATAGGCGGCGAAGGGTAGGGAGAACAAGTACGCGCGAAGCAACACTTCGCCGCCGTAGTTCTGCAGCCCGAGGAGCAGGATCGGCGCCCCGCAACAGATGGCCATGCTTTCGTCGACGGTTCGACGCGACGACCTCAAGTAGCCGACCGCTGCCAACACGACGAGAAGCGCGCTCAGCGTCAGACGCAGCGACACCACGGATTGGTGGTCGCTGCTTCCCGCGATCCGGCGGTTGACGTTTTCCTCGAAGATGCTTCCGACCTGGCCGACCTGGCTGAGAAGCGAAGAAAAGTTGCCGGAGAGGTATGCCGAGGCCATGAAGGTCATCCACGCTGCGAGGAGGACAACCATGATGATCGGCAACCGCACGGCCGTACAACGTCGTGTCACCACCAAGGCCGAGACGCACAAGATCGCGGCGAATGGTGTGAGTTGGTGCGTCGGGACAATCGCTGCGAACAGGATGATCACGACCACCAGCATCGTCGCGGCCGAAGCACTGCGACCCGGAGGTGGTCGCATGCCGGGCCAGACATAGGTGTCCTCGTCGAGCGCGGTCTCGTCCTCCACGGGGTCTCGCGGCGAGAGCCAGCGGAGCACCAGCGCGAGAAGCACCAGATACAACAGATAGGCGGTGGCCTGCGGCGAGAAGTAATCCTGTCCGACCCAGTTGCCCAGGTAGAAGACCAGCACACCGGCCCAAACGCGACGCTCGTTTGTCGTCGCGGTGCGCATGATCATCACGACGGGAGCCAAATACAAGACGTTGTAGAACAGCGGCGCCCAATGCGCGATTTCGATGGAGTTGTCGACGCCGGCGACCTCGTTCATGAACGACCCGAACGCGAAGAAGCCGGGCCAGTTGAAATAGGCATCGATGGAGGGGTCGACCGACGAGGTCGTGGTGATGTAGTCGACGACGCCCGCGTGCCGATAGGAGACCCGATAGCCCAGCACGGGTTCGAACAATGGCGTCACCGCGAACAGGGCGACGATGACGACGATCACCTGTACGTAGCGAAACCCGGTGGGCACGGTGAGTCGCTTGTGCAACGTCAGCACATAGGCCCCAACGATCAGGGTGAGACCGACGTAGGCGGACGGAGAGATCGCCCGGAAGATGCCGAGGTCGTCGAGGTCGGCGATCTGTAACGAGGTGACATCGGCGAGCCACAACGCCATGCCGATGCCCATGATGGCGAGTGAACTCAAGCCAACACCGACCGAACCTCTGAGGGCCCTGATCGCGGTGGACCAATCGGGCAGCCAGGCCCGAGGTGCGGGCATCGTGACAGCGGCCGGGGTCACGCGTCGGGGGCGAATCACCGGCTGGGTCACGACTCGCCGTTTCGAATGGATTCGAGGCGGAGCAGTTGCACCGTGCGGGGGAGCGCCCAGAGCGCCCCCATCGTGATGCTCAGGATCCAGATGGTGGCGATGCCGCTGAGGTCGAAGCGGGATGCGACCACAACGACACCGCCGATCGAGCCGATTGCGATCGTCGCGGCGAGCACCGACGCCTCGCGTAATCGGCCGGTTGCGCGACAGACCGCGTAATAGGCCTGCACGAAAATGAACGGGACAACGCCGACGAGCAGGATGCGTAGCGGCTTCGTGCCGGCATCTGCGTAGCTCGGACCCAAGATGCCGAGGGCGACCGGTGCGAGGATCGCCGCAGTCGCGGCGCATGGAATGGCGATGGCGAACGCAAAGGAGAGCGCACGTCGGGTTTCGGAGTCGAGGTGCTTGCGATTCGACGCGCCTTCGGCGAAGAGGGCGGTACCGACCGCGATTGGTATCGAGTACACCGCGAACGCCATCTGCCACGTCGTGTACCAGTGTGCGCTCGTGCTCGCACCGAGGATGGTGACGATGACAACCGGGAGGACGAGCATCGGCAGCCGCTCGGCGGAAGCGAGGAGGTAATTGGGCATGCCCACCCGGACGAGGTCACGGGCGACGTGCCGGTCGGTGCTGAGACCGTCGAGGGTGGTGTTGTGATGGATGCAGAATCCAAAGGCTGCGACGATGCCTCCGAGCCAGAACGCAAACAACGTGGTGGACCCTCCATCGACATCGAACGCCCAGATGGCCAGGAAGGGGAAAATGCTCACGACGCCGTTGGCGACGTTGCGAACCAATACTTCATGGCCGCGCCGGCGCGCCACCGACACGCGCTCGAACAGCACGACATATGTGCCGAGCATCGCCGCGAGCAGGAACGCACCGATCGACATCGGGCTGTCGGCCAGCGCACCGAAGTCGCTGTCGCTGAGGAGCGCGTAGATGACGATGGCGACGGTCGAAATCAGCGACGTGAACGAGACCAGCGCGAGAGCCGAGCCGAGCAACGCGCCGCGACGGCTGTCGTGCACGGAGTACAGGCTGATGAAGGCTGCGTCGACGCCGAAGATCGAGAACTGGATGCTCAGCATTGTTGCGGCCACCATTGCGGCGACGGCGCCCACCTCTGCCTCGGTGAACAACCGGGCGGCGACGACCCAGAACAGAAAGCCGAGACCGGTCTGAGCGGCCTTTCCGAGCACCAGGCCGGTCGCATTGCGCGCCAGCTTGGTCTGCCCGGCGTTCGACGCCGGCCGACTTGCGGCATCGGCCGCCGAGGGCGCAAGCCTGCTGGTCAACCGACAGCACCATCTGCGAGCGTGATGGTGCGCGACGGTTCGCCTCGCAGCATCGTGACCATGCCGACGTAGTTGTCGTAGGCGTAGCGCAGGTAGTAGCGCACGTACTGCGGTCGCCGGCGCGCCAGGGTGAGGGCCACGCCGCGTATGGCTGCTGCGATTGGCAAGAACGCCAACGGTGCGCCCCGCACACCGCGCTGCTTGATCATCCGACCCAAACCCTCGCCGTCCATGAGGAACTGATCTTGCGCAAACGCGAACGAGTCGTCGGCGAACCGGTGGATGACCTCGACGTTTGTGGACACGCCGACCTTGGCGCCTGCGTCTCGCAACCGCCAGCGGAGCTCGATGTCCTCGCCGGAGATGAAGGAGTCGTCGAAACCGTGCTCGAGGAGCACCTTCGTTTCGAAGATGGTTGCGACCACGCCGAACCAGTTCCGGCTTCGGCCGGTGCGGTGGTGTTCGGCCAGTGCGTCGCCCCAAAACCCCGGGCCACCGACGCTGTGCAGGCCGGCCTGGAGGGCCTGGTAGCCCTCGGACTCGAACTCTTCGAGGAGCGCTTCGATCGCCCCATGCGGTACCACGACGTCGGCGTCGAGGAGCAGTACTCGATCACTTGCGGCGGCTTCGGCACCCAGCCGGCGGGCCACGGGAAGTCCGCGACCTTCGTCTGAAAGGACCGTGACCGGGTACCGCTCGAGGATGGACAGCGTTTCGTCGGTCGATCGGCCGTCGACGACGATGATCTCGCGCGGATCGGCAGCGACCACCGAATCGAGACACTCGACGATGAGGCCGGCAACGTTGCGCACCGGGATGATCACCGAAAGGTCGTTCATGGCTGCTCGGCTTCTGCCGCGATTGCCTTGTCGCACACCTCGAGGAGCTGGGCGACGATGATGTCCGAGGCTGCGTCGGCTGAAAGCGCGGCCGGTACCCGGAGGAGGTAGTTCGGGCGATCGCCCAGTGCTTGTTCGAAGGTGGCCTGCTTTTTCGCAAAGTAGGTCTCGAGCGCGTGCAGGCTGGTGGACGACATCGCGGTCATCAACGCCTGTGACTGGGCGGGGAGTTCGAAGTGGAAGTTGCCGATCATGCGGCTCACCATCCACGATCGGTCGACCGGCTCGAGTTCGGTCTCGTCGCCGTCGAAACGCTCGACGAAGATCGATGCGACCAGCGGACTGCGGTCGGCCATCACGGCCGCAGGAAACGCCTCCTGCGGGGTCACCATGATGTGCTCGGGAGACCACTTGCGAGTGAACCCGGCGATGCCCGGGTACTTGGTGACGACCGGGTGCACGAGGGTCGTGAACTTTGAGATCGGCTTCGAGAGTGCGCTCGGCACCATCGGCTTGCGGTGATCCTGAAACAGATGCGGGTAGATCGGGCGATGGTGCGGCTTGATGAACATCGGCTTGTGATAGCTGATGAGGTCGCTGTCCTTGCTGAGGAATGCCCAGTCGTCGCCGAGGAACGCCGTTGCCGGGAGGGCCAAGAGTTTGGCCATCGTGCTGGTCTTGCCCACGCCGCCCCACGCCGGCATCGCGACGCCTCGGCCGCGGTACTCGAACGTCGCAGCGTGGATCATGCCTGCGCCTCGCTCGAGCGCAACGACGTCGATGAGCGGCAACACGAAGGTCAGCAGTTCACGGGTGCCGAAGACCCCCCACTTGTCGCCGTGCCTCGTGACGGTTACGCCCGGTTCCATCATCCGGGTACCGGTCCGGTCGTAACGCAGTTCGTACTCGGCGTGGCCCGGGTCGGTCAGCGCTGGCGTCTCGCTCGACACGATGATGTCGAAGTCGTCGGTCGAGGTGCTGTTGGTGTCAGTGGTCCGGAAGGGCGCAAACATGACGTCGAGTTGTTTGAGCGCCGGGGTGTTCGCGTCGATCCCGACGCGAACGAGACCGTGAAAGTCGTAGGCAACCCAGCTTTTGGCGGCGGGGGCGACACGCTGTTGGGCGTTGGTGGAATGCGTCTTGGTGAGCATGGGGACCTCAGTGGATTCGAACTGGTTGGTGAGTTGTTGGTGCGTGGGCGGCCCGCTCGGTAGGTCGGTGCCAGATTCTTCGTGTCGTTCCGACGACGTAGCCGGCGGTGGTCACTGCGAGCCCGGCGAGGATGGTGCCCGCCTGCGCTGCGCCATCGATCTTTCGGTCGGCGAATGCGGTTCGCATGCCCTTGGCCACCCCTCGAGGCAACGCCCGTGCAACGTGCGCCGCTTCGCTCGAGAGTCCTTCGCGCGCCGCCGATTGTGCGACGACCGCCGCTTTCGACAGGCCTTCGCCGTAGCAGCGACGGTAGAAGTAACCGGGCAACTGGCGAGCGGACGGAACAAGGTGATCGACCCCGGCGCGGGGTTCGTACACAAACGTCGAACGTTGCTCGAGCTGGGCATAGCGGATGCAGAGCTCGGTTTCTTCACAACCGAGCGGTATCGAGCCGACGCGACCCAAGTCGCTGCTGAAGAACCCCGCTCGTTCGAATACCGTTCGGCGGAACGACATGTTTGCACCGATCAGGTTGCGCACGGTCTGGCGGGTTTCCGGCATGCCCCGATAGCTGCACCCGACAACCCAATCGAACTCGTGCGGGAAAAAGCGAGGGCGCTGTCCGGTCCATCGGGGTCGAATCAGGCCGCCGACACCTGCGACGTCGCGGTCGGCGTATGCGGGCAGGAGTTGTTCGAGCCAATCGGGATCGGCCACCGCATCGTCATCGAGAAACGCGACGATCGTCCCGGAGGTACCTTGCACACCGTGGTTGCGGGCACCCGACAATCCCTTGGTACCCCTGCTGCGCTCGATCCGGATGCCGTACTCGCTGCGCTCGAGTCGATCGGCTAACGCGTCGTTGTGGTCGACGACGACGACGATCTCGTCGGCGGGCCGTGTTTGATTCCGAACCGAAGCGATCGCTTCGCGCATGATCGCCCAGCGTTCCTCGGTGTAGACACAAATGATCACGCTGACCGTTTCGTCTTGGCCCCCGTCAGTTCGTGCATCGCCCGACAGGCGGGCACCGAGGTGTGTGGGCCCGAGGGCCCGCTTCATGACGCGGCGGACGAAAGGGATTGCCCACCGGTCAGGTCGAGCACGCTTGACTTGACCGCCGCAATTGGCTTGGGGCCGGCCGGATACAGGATTCGGCCGGAGACCATCGTTGCGAGGGCCCGGCTACCGTCCCGAATCGCATTGAGATTCGAGTCGCCGTTCAACCGCTCGAGTTCGAAGCTCGGAACTTCGCTGATTCGAAGCCGCGCTTGGAGCGCGTTGACGGCGAGTTCGGTTTCGATCTCGAATCCCGAGGAGCGCAAGTTCATGTCGGCGAGGCAGTCGCGCCGGAATGCGCAGTAGCCATAGCAAAGATCGGTGAAGCGGGTGTTGAAGAGCCGATTCATCAGCCGACGAAGGCCGTCGTTGCCGAAGCGTCGAATGCCGGTGATGTCCTTGGAACCGCCGCCCGCCATGAAACGAGAACCCTTCACAAAGTCGTAGCCGGCATCGACCATCGCGACGAAACGGGGGATTTCGCCCGGGTCCATGCTGCCGTCGGCATCGAGCATCACGATGATGTCGGATCGGACGGCATCGAAGCCGGTACGGAGGGCTGCCCCCTTGCCGGCGCCCTTCTGCATTATCACCCGGACGTCCGGGTACTTCTCGGCGAGAAGTTTGCGTGTGCCGTCATCGGAATACCCGTCGACGACGATGATTTCGTCGACGCATTGGGGTATTCGATCGAGCACCCATCCGATGTTCTTGACTTCGTTCTTCGCCGGGATCACCGCACAAACGTGCCGATCCGCGCTGTCTGGTCCAAACACTTCTGCGAGGCTCATGCCCGCCCGCTTTCCATTGTTTCCCGCTGCTGGTCCAAGGCGACGCCGGCCAAAAGTACTTTTGCCGCCCTTTGCTTACGTTTCGGCTTTATTCGCCGCTTGCCGATCCGTAGCGTCTTGTTCCTAGCACCGCCATGGAGGTGATGTCAAAGATCATTTATCGCACATTGACGCGTTCGCGCGGAGCGAAGTTGCTCGACCACCATGGGTCTATTGTGGGGTCCATCGTGGCGGATACTGGCCACTAGATTTCGAGAATATCGTCTGCTAACTTGCTCCTTGCGGAGCTGGCGGCGGCGAAGTGAGGTACGAGCTACGACGCACCGATGGGCCTGAAAGCGTTGCAATTGCCTGGAAGTGACGTCGAGGTGGCGTTGGAATGGCGGTGGTGACGCGAGGAGTCGACACCGGCGAATGCAGTCGCAGTCATACATGGATCGAACAGGGTGGCGAGCGGGATATGACCAGATATCGACCGATGGTGTTCGCGGTGGTGGTGCTCTTGATCACCGTGTCCGGATTGCCGCTGACGCCGGTCGGGGCGAGCCCGAACCTGACATACGCGTCGGTGCAAGCTGACGGTCCTGTCTGGGTAGTTCGGTCACTTTCGACCGCCGAGCTCGGCATGCCGGCGGCCGAGTTCCTCTCGGCCCCCAACCAGGACGAGCTCGTGCTCGGTCGACGTGGAGATCCCTTGCAGCGGATCTCCATCACGGAGGACTCGCTGGGCTCGGTCGACCTCGATACGTCGTTGTTCGTCCCCGGTTCACTCGTCGTGCTGCCGAACGGCCGCTTCGTCGGTATCGAATCGGGCACGGGTGCCGTTCGTGCTGTGGCGGCTGGTGAGCGCGTCGCAGGCTCCACTGCGGTCCGGGCGAACGGCGGGGGTAGTGCCAACCCGGTCGGGCCCACCGCGGCAACCGCAGACGGCGGATTGCTGCTGCTCGAGCACGAAGCGATCCTGCGGGTGCCCCCAGCAGAGGGTGCGTCGCCCAGCGGACTGCTACCCGGCGAGGCCGAGCGGCTCGCCCTGCCGCCGAGAAGTCGGGGAGCCCTGGCGATCGCGAGCGATCCGATCTCCGGCGGCACATTCGTCGTCGCCTCGTCCGGAGACGAGCTTCACGAGCTCGACCACAACGGGGTGCTCGTCGGTGTACGCGACCTCAGCGCGATCGGCGTCGCCGACATCAAGGCCCTCACATTCGCACACACGGGCGATCCAACCGACGCCCCTGACGCCAGAAGTCTCTATGCGCTGGCGGCGAGCCCGGGCGGATCCGCCGTCATTGTCGAGCTGGCATTGGATCCTCTGCCGCAAGTGAACGCCACGTTGACCGCTTCGCTCGTCAACACCATCGACACCTCGACCTGGACGCCCCCATCCCCCGACCCCGCAGGGATCGTCGCGGATCCGGATGGGTCGGGTCTCGTCGTGGTCGACTCCGAGGTCAACGAGATGCCGCTCTACGCGGGCGCAAACACGTGGGAGGTCGACAATGACGGGAGCCCGATAACCCGGACATCGACGACGCTGACCTACACCGACGAGCCGACAGGCATTGGGGTCGACGCCGCCGGCCAGCGATTCTTCATCTCCGACGATGATGCTCGTCGCATCTATGAAGTCGCCCCGGGCGCCGACGGCAACATCAACACCGGTGACGACGTCATTACGTCGTTCGGGACCGAGGTATTTGGTAGCACCGATCCAGAAGATGTCGCCTTTAACCCCGCCAACGGACGGTTGTATATCATCGACGGCCTCGGGCGCGAGGTGTACGAGGTCGACGAGGGAAGCAATGGCGTGTTCGATGGGGTTGCGCCCGCCGGCGACGACATCGTGACGAACTTCGACGTGAACCAATACGGCCAATTGGATCCGGAAGGCATCGAAGTGAACGGTGCCAACGGCAATCTTTTGGTGTCCAGTGGACGCGCCGAGCAAGTGTTGGAGGTGACGCGCACGGGCGCATCGATGGTGAACGTCTTCGACATCTCGGCCACGAACGGGGGCGCCGCCGGCGTTGCTCTCGCCGGAGCGACTTCCGGCAGCGCCCTCCACCTCTACATCCCGGACCGGGGCGTCGACAACAACACCGACCCGTCGGAGAATGACGGCAAGATCTACGAGCTGTCGGTCCCGGGAGGATTCGGAAACCAGGCACCGGCGGTGTCGGCGGGCTCGCCGGCCACCGTCGAATTGGCGGCCGGCGTCACGCTGCATGGTGCGGTAGTCGACGATGGCCT